>NZ_JBLTJC010000063.1:0-38854 GCF_048158785.1 Streptomyces colwelliae
ACATCACTGAGATCGTCCGGATCTACGGGCTGCGGCCATGGATCGAGCAGAGCTACAAACAGATCAAGGACGAGCTCGGCCGGGCCGACTTCCAGGTCCGCTCCACGAAGGCCATCCACCGTCACCAGACCCTGGTCAACTGCGCGTTCTCCTTCTGCTGGGACCAGTGGTTCGCGCCGCCCGGACCGCTGGACACCACCGCACCAGAGCCCTGCCCCGACGAGAGGGGGACCCGGCATGCCCCACCAGCCCCAACCGCCCTGCTGGCCCAGGGCCTTACGCGCCGTCCGCTCCTGGCTCACCCCGGCGATCAACCTGGCCCGCTGGTGGCGGGCCTGGACCGACCAAGACCCGCCACCCGAACTCCAAGCCCTCCTCGACGCCGTCACCGCCGGAAGACCCCTTGATCTCTACCACCGGATTTAACGGACTACCGGTAATGGCGCCCCCGCCGGACGATTCCGCCGCAGATCGCGAAAGCGAGAATCACAGAGGATACGTAGGTGGGGTCCTTGGCATCGCCGGTGGAGATCAGACAGAAGAGCGAGAGCAGGCAGAACGCGATACCCAGATACCCGAAGACGACCAATCCTTTCGACGAAACCCCGCCATCTCGCTGTGCGGACATACCCTCACCCTTCTTGGATGCGTGGCGCCGCGCGGTCGCGACGTCTCGTACCGAACAACGCGACGCCTCGCACCAACTGATACGAGGACGAGCAACTCGCGGGTTCACCGTCGGCCGCGGACGACGCCTCACATCGGCGCGGTGCTGGTCTCCGCCTCCCCCGGGAGATTCACGTTCCTCACCGTCTCGCTCAGCCGTTCTCCGTCGACTGAGCGAGACAGGCTGTGCCCTTTCCGTGCGCGCTTCAGCGCGCCACTCACGTGGGCAGGTTCAGCGCGCGGCGAGGAAGAGGTAGTCCGCGGTGTACGCCACCCGTGCCTCGGGCTTCTCAGCCGGGTCGCATGTGCCCGCGGGGGCCACGCCGCCGTGCGTGTTGAGCCGTAGGACGACGTTCGTCCTGGCGAGAAGCCCCTCGTCCTTGCCGGTCTGGATCGCCTTCAAGATCAGTTGAGGGACGTTCCCCTCGCCGTTGTCGAACTTGTTGACCACCGAGCCGGTGACCGAGGAGCCGTCCTTGGCGATCCACTGCGGCGGTCCTGCCGGTCCGGCCTTGGCGAACGAGTGCTGGATATCGCCCTGGAGGGTGGCGTCGACGTTGTCTTGGGTGAACGCGTACGAACCGTCGGCCTGCTTGGTGCAGGCGTAGACCTGCGCTCCCTTGACGACACCGCTCACGGACGAGTTCCTGATGGTGTTCGGCAGATCGATGCCGCTGGGCAGCGTGAGCGCCTGACCGCGGACCGCGCCACCGGGGAACTCGGCGGTGTGCAGATTGAAGTAGAACCGCTCGGGGTGGACGGTGATGTCCTTCAGCAGGCCGGAGTCGGCCACGTTCACCGTGCCGTAGACGTAACGGCTGCCGTCCTTGAGCGTCTTCATGAAGAAGGGGATCTTCACATCGCCGTTGCTGCCCTGCTCGCCCTCGTGAAGGTGTGCCATGGTCGGGGTCCCCGTGCCCGTCCAGGTGAACGCGAAGGACACGGCGTGTCCCTGGATCCGCATGAGGGCCACCGCGCTGCCGTCCTTGTCACCCACCGCGGGCTTGCCCTCGACAGGCACCTCGTTGCTCCCGGTGAGGACCGAGGCCAGGAACACCGCGCCCGCGGCGTCCTTGGCATAAGCGCCGATGCCGGTCACGGCGGCGGCGCTCCGTGGCGAACCGGCCGAGCTGTCCGCGCTGTTGGACGCCTGCGCCGGTCCGTCGAGGGCCGCGCCGCTGTCGTTCTGCCCCTTGCAAGCCGTCAGCAGCACGGCTCCTGTCATCACGGAAATGGCGAGGATCCCGAATCGCTCGTGCAGCATGTGTGTGCCTCCTGATGGCTGGGCCGCGGAATCTCCGTGACCGTCACGCCGACAACACGGCACACGCATGCGCCATCTTTCACCCCGTGACACCTCTGCGACATTTCCATGACAGCGGACAGGCACTGCTCCGTCCTTTTCCTTCTCCTGTCCGGAACTGTGAAGGTGTCGATGCGGAGTCCCGGAGGGTGATGCTTTCCCGCCGCGTCGGCGGATGCCCAGCGGGCAGGAGCATCACCTGGGGAACGGTGGCGAAATGCCGTAGGTCCGGATCATGGGCCTCGCCGGACCCGAGGGCGACGACGCCGACGTAGAACCGCCCCTCGCCGCACGTCCTCGGCGACGCCGCCACTGCCACTGCCGGGGACCTGGATCCGGATGTCGACCAGCGGATGGCGGCGCCGGAAGGCACCCACGAGGCGAGGCAGGTCGAGCGCAGCCGCGGGTCATCGTGCCGATCCTCAGACTGCCCTGAAGCCGCTGCTCCCACGCCCCCGGGTGGTGTCCCGCCATGTGGTGCAGCGGATCAAGGCGCCGGAGTCGGCAGGTCATCGGCGTATCGGCGCGGTTCGGGGCCGCGCATGAGGCTGACGGCAGGTCGGCCTCATGCGCGACCCGGGAAACGTGTCCCATGGGGTGGTCGACGTGCGGCTCACCGGAACGCGTCGAGCAAGGTCGCTTACACCACGAAGCGGTCCACAAAGCGGTCCACGACCCGCCCCCGGCCCGTTCCGCCGCCGCGACGACCGCCTTGGCCTCCGGCAGGAACACCGACCCCATCCCCTAATTATCGTTAAACTCGATAATACCTTTCAATACATTTCGTTGGACTCGATAGGACGTTCGTACCACTATCGACAGCGACAGGAGAGCCGGCCGCCACGAAAGCGTCGTTACCGGCCTGCCGCTTCGAACGTGTCACTACGAATGGAAATGTCATGACGAATCAGATTCTTGTCGTCGCCGGACGCGACAGCGCGGGCGGAGAAGGTGGCAGAACACGATCGCGGACTACGACATCGCGGGGGCAACGGAGTTGGCCGTGTCGAAGCTGGTCGGCTGCACAACCGTCGTCCACACTCTGCGGTCGCGCACCTCCCCCACCGGCCCGGTGCGGTTGTCCGGTGGCCCGGCCTCAACGCCATCCATTCCGGTGTCGGCGGCGACAGCCCCTACCGGGCGGGCAACGAACCGGTGTCGGACGCCGCCCGCGAGCGCACCCGACCGGAGTTTCGCCCACCATGCGGGACATGGCCGACGGCTCCGTCCTCCTGGTGGAGAACCCCTCGGCGAACGGCGTCAGCCTCAACCGCGGCCTCGCGTGAGCGGCGCCCTGCCCTGTGAGGCCGTGGTAGGCGTCGGTCGCCTCAGCCGCCTCATGGTGGCACGCCTGCGCGGGGCGGGGCACAGCGTGACGGTGACCACCCGGACCCGCGAGCGGGCCCTGAACGTCGCGGCGGAGACGGGCGCACAGGCCGTCAACTCCCCCAGAGAGGCCGCGGCTTCGGCCGGCATCGTGATCGTCTCACTCTCCGACGGCCGGACCGTGCGGAAGGTGTACGAGGGATCCGACGGCCTCCTCGACACCCCGGTGCCGGGCTCGGTGGAACCGGCCACCCACGGTGAACTCACCGTGTTGGCAGGCGGATCCGAGGAAGCACTCGACCGGGTGCGCCCGGTGATCGGCGTACTGGCCACCCGGTTCCTCCACTTCGGCGACTCGGACAAAGGCAGCGGCATGAAGCCGACGGTCAACTCCCTTCTCCTGTCGATGGCCACGGGCCTCGCCAAGTCACTGGTGTTGCCGAACGCAGCGGCGTCTCCCGGACGGACGCCTACGACAACCGGACCGGCTTCGGGCGAGCAGGACGGTTCGGTGCCGGCCGAGTTCCTTTGGAGCAGTGCGGTGACACCGGCCGGCCGAGAGGGCACACGCGCCTCGCACGAGGAGAACGGACCCTCCTCGTCCCCGTCATGATGCCGTCCGTCGTGCGGCGTCCCGGACGCCCCGTCCCCATCAACCCTGAGGAGACAAGGAAGTGGACCAGGACCCGACGCCCACCGCGGAGCGGAACCCGCTTCGTCTCTCGGTCCTCGGGCCGCTACGAGCCTGGTACCAGGACAGAGAGCTGCACCTGGGACCGCCCAAGCAACAGAGCGTGCTGGCCATGCTGCTGGCCCAGGCAGGCCACCCGGTACCGGTGCACCAGATCGTCGACGCCTTGTGGGGCGACGACCCGCCGTCGCGCGCGATCAACGTCGTACACCGTCATGTGGGGGCTCTACGACGTCTCCTGGAACCGGAGTTGACGCAGCGGAGCGAGGCGCGGGTACTGGTCCGGGCCGCCGGGGGCTACCGACTGAACCTCAGTGACGCGGAGTTGGACCTCCTCCAGTTCCGCGAGCACCGCGACGCAGGCCGGAAGGCGGCCGAGGACGGCCGACAGGACGCGGCAGCCTTCCATCTCGTCAAGGCGCTCTCCCTGTGGCGCGGCCCCGTCGTCGCCGGTCTGCCCCACGAGGTCCGCTCGCACACCGTGTTCGCCGGGATCGACGCAGAGTACTTCCAGGCCGCTCAGGCCGCCGCGGAGGCCGCGCTGGCCACCGGGCGCACCGGGACGGTGCTGCCGCTGCTCAGACCGGCCGCGAAGGGCGATCCCCTCAACGAGGCCCTGCAAGCCTGCTTCATCCGGGTCCTGGCCGCGGAGGGGCAGACGGCCCAGGCCGTGGAGCACTACCGACGCGTGCGCTCGCAGCTGGTCGACGAGCTGGGCGTCGACCCCGGTTCCGAACTCCGCGCCGCACAAGCCCAGGTGCTGCGCGGTACGGCCCCCGCCGCCAAGGGCAATCCGTCCCACGCCAAGGCCTCCGCCACTCCCCCTGGTGACCTTCCCCGCGTGCCCGGACCAGCCCAACTGCCCGCGAGTCTGCCGGTGTTCACCGGGCGACGGGCCGAGATCGAGCTTTTGGACTCCTTCCTGCCGACGGACACGAGCCCGAGGGGCGTCATCGGCGCGATCGGGGGCGCGCCGGGTGTGGGGAAGACCACGCTCGCCCTGCACTGGGCGCATCGCACCGCCCACCGCTTCCCCGACGGCCAGTTGTACGTCAACCTGCGCGGCTACGACCCCGAGGGCGACCCCCTCACCCCCTCCACGGCGGTCCGCCACTTCCTGGAGTCACTCGGCGTCCCCGACAAACAGATCCCCTCGCTCCTTGACGGCCAAATCGCTTTGTACCGCAGCCTTTTGGCCCGGCGCCGCTGTCTGATCCTTCTCGACAACGCGCGGGACGCCAACCAGGTACGTCCGCTGCTGCCGGGCAATCCCGCCTGTCTCACCATCATCACCAGCCGCCAGCAGCTGACCGGACTCGCCGTCTCCTCAGGTGCGCGGCTGCTCGACCTGGACGTCCTCACCCTTCCCGAAGCCCTCGAATACCTCGCGAGGAGACTCGGGACGGCACGGGTCGAACGGGACCGCGAGGCGGCGACCGCCATGGCCGGGCACTGCGGCCGACTGCCCCTGGCCCTGGCCATCGTCTGCGCCCGCGCGGAGATCCGCCCGGCCGCTCCACTCGCCGAGATCGCGGCGGAGCTGGAGGAAGGGCGCGACGGGCTCCACGCCTTCTCGATCAGCGGCGCGAGCGATCCCGTCACCGACACACGGTCGGTCTTCTCGTGGTCGTACCGCGCTCTCAGCGAGCGGGCGGCCGAGGCGTTCCGCCGTTTGTGGCTGATCCCGTCGCACGAAGTCTCCCTTGAGGCCGCGGCGAGCATGACCGGCCTGCCGGTGCGCGTCATGCGCCGGGTGATGTCCGAACTGCACCGCGCCAGCCTGTGCACCCAGGAAAGGTCCGGCCTCTACAGCACCCACTCGATGCTGCGTCTCTTCAGCAGGGAGGCATCCCGGGCCGAGGACTCCCGGCACCTCGTCGCGGAGGCCCGGCAGCGGCTCTACGACCACTACTTACAAACGGCACACAACGCCTCGACCGCCATCAACACCCACCGTGAACAACCCGTGTTGCCGCTCCCAGCACCGGGCGCCCAGGCCATCTCGTTCGCGAGCACCGCGGAGGCGGCCGAGTGGCTGCACCACGAGATGCCCAATCTGCAGGCCCTCGTCACCCATCACACGGACTACGGCGCCGGTGCGCAGATCTGGCGACTCGCGGCCGTTCTCGAACTGTTCCTCGATCGAAGCGGACGGCGCCAGGAGCAGATCGAGACGCAGCGCGCGGCCCTGATCGCGGCGCAGCGGATCGGCGACATCGCTGGACAGGCGCGGATGCACCGGTCGTTGGGCTTCGCCCTCGGTCGTTCGGAGCCGGACGACGAGGCCGAGAAGCACCTCCATACGGCGCTGGAGATGTTCTCCGAGATCGGCGACCTCCCCGAAGAGGCGTTGGCCCGGCGCTACTTGGCCTTCCTCGCCAATGTCAGAAAGGCCCACAGGGGCGCCCTCGTGCACTACGAGGCGGCAACAGCCCTTTACGAGAGGGCCAGTCACACGGTCGGGACGGCCTCCGTCTCCAACGAGGTCGGCTGGACCCGCATTCTCCTGGGCGACTTCGAGGGTGCGGTCCGGGACTGCCGTCATGCGATCGCGCTCGCCCAGGCAGCCGGCAACCGCAATGTCGAGGCAGCGTCCTGGGACAGCCTGGGTGTGGCCCACCATCGCCTCGGCGACAACGCCGCATCCCTGCGGGCACTCGACCGCGCCCTGGCCGCCTATCGTCGGCTGAACGACGTCTACCTGATCGCGGACACACTCGTTCACATCGGCGACGTACACGCGACGGAGTCCAGCGAGGACGCCCGCGCGGCGTGGAGCGAGGCGCTCGACATCCTGGGCACCATCGGGCACCCCGAGAGCGATCTGATCCGCGAGCGGCTCGCCGTGCTCGACTCCTCATCACCGCATGCGTGACGAGAGCGTGCCCTGTTGCCGGCCTCCGCGTGAAGTACACGTCGTGTCCGAGAAGTTGCGAATCGCCGCGTGAAGCAGACGGTCAGACAGATGTCCGGAAAGCCGTCGTGACCGGCCTCCGGTGGCGTCCCGCCCTGTGGTGCAGCAGATCAAGGTGCCGGAATCCGCAGGTCGTCGTCGTGTCGGCGCAGTTCGGGGCCGTGCATGGTGCTGACGGCAGGTCAGCCGCCGCGCGATCCGGGAGCCGTGTCCCAGGGAGTGGTCGACGCGCGGTCTGCCCGAAAACGTCGAGCAAGGTCGCTCACACCACGAAGCGGGAGACGCCCCCGTCTCCCGGTCTACTCACCCGAAAGGGCCACTACGGCGACGATGTTGGCGGTGGGCACACGGACCGGCGCTCGGTGGCCCACACCACCTGGACCGGCGTTCTCCCACCTCTTGATCGTGCCGTGATCACCGTCCTACAGGTGCCGCGACACCACCCTGTCCTCCGACCGCCCGGTCTTGCGCCCCTCGCTCCCCGGCGTCGGTGTGCGCGGGTCGATCACCTCGTGGTGGCCCGTCCTGCCCGGACGAGTCGGACAGCCGATGCAGGCTCCGGCGGGCGTAGTCCGGCCCCACTGGTGTCCTCAAGCCCAACGAGGTCGACCTCGTGCGGCCTGGTGCTCATCACCGCCGGTCAGGGCGGTTGCCGCTCCGACGACATCGAAGGCCCCCACCTCTACGGGATCAGCGGCATGTACTACCGGTTCTCCGGCAAGGGGGCACCAGGCAGGGCCTCACGCGGGCCTGCGCCCGCGGTGCTTCGCCCTGAGAACCCCGCGAGCACGCCCTCCACACACAACCCCGTGCCTTCACACCGGCACGCTGTTATGCACCCCGTCCGGCGGACCGGACACGCCGAACTCGTCCAGACCGCCGACGACTCCCGGCGGGCGCTCTTCCTTGCAACCCCCAGGTCATCGGTTCGGCAGGGGGGAACAGTCATGCCGGGCCCTGAGGCCAGCGCCCCTCTTGCAGGACCGCGGAAAACGTAACGGCGGGACGAGCCTGGACAACTCTTCGTCACCCGTGCCAGGGTCACAGAATGATCGCCACCCGAAAGGCTCATGCCGCGTAAACGGCCCAGCGTGCTACGCGCCCAGAAGTCGGTGCCTCGTCAGCTGTACAGGGGAGCCGGTCCCTGGTGGGACGAAAGCCTTCCTGTGCCCTGGCCGTCCCGTATCGATCGGCTGTCAGGTCGGACCGTTTCCGCCATTCACAGAGCCGAGTTCTGCTGTCCGGGTCTGTAAAGCGAGCGGTGCAACTGGGTTTGGTGTGGCTGGAGTTGGCCTGTGGTGAGGCGGCCGTCGAAGGCCAGGTCGAAGGCGTTCATGGCGCCCTTCCAGCGCATGGTCCAGCGTTTGCGGCCGGCGCCGGTCGGGTCGAGACTCATGACGGCCATGTAGACGCACTTGAGGGCGGCCTGTTCCGTGGGGAAGTGGCCGCGGGACCGGACGGCCTTGCGGATACGGGCGTTGACGCTTTCGATGCTGTTCGTTGTGCATACGATGCGGCGTATTTCTGTATCAAACTGGAGGAAAGGCGTGAACTCGGGCCAGCCGGACTCCCAGAGTCGGACGATCGCCGGGTACTTCTTGCCCCAGGTCTCGGCGAATTCCAGGAACCGTGTCGTGGCCGCGTCCTCGGTCGGCGCGGTGTAGACAGGCTTGGGACCCTTCGCGATCTTGTCCCAGTCCTGACGGGCCGCGTATCGAAATGACGCCCGCAGCAGGTGAACCACGCACGTTTGCACCACAGTTCGCGGCCAGACCTCGCTGACCGCAGCGGGCAGCCCCTTCAGCCCGTCACAGACCAGCATGAGGACATCCTCGACGCCCCTGTTCTTGAGCTCGGAGAGCACCCGAAGCCGGCGTTTCGCGCCCTCACCACCGTCGCCGGCCCACAGGCCGAGGATGTCGCGGTGTCCCTCGGCGGTGACCGCGAGGGCCACGTAGATCGGCCTGTTCGCTACCTGGCCATCGCGAATCTTGACGTTGACAGCGTCAATGAAGACAACCGGATAGACGCGGTCGAGCGGCCGGTTCTGCCATTCGGCCATGCCATCCATCACCTTGTCGGTGATCGTGCTGATGGTCGTCTTGGACACATCCGCGCCGTAGACCTCGGCCGGGTGCGCGGAGATCTCCCCGTGCGTGAGGCCCTTCGCGGACAGCGAGAGCACCATCTCGTCCACGCCGGTCAGCCGGCGCTGCCTCTTCTTGACGATGACCGGCTCGAAGGAGCCCTCCCGGTCGCGGGGCACGTCGATTGCGACAGGTCCGATGTCCGTCAGAACCGTCTTGGACCGGGTGGCGTTACGGGAGTTGCCGCCGTCATTGCCCGCCGGGTCGTGCTTGCCATAGCCGAGATGGTCGGTGATCTCGCCCTCCAGGGCTGACTCCAGAACCTTCTTGGTCAGCTGCTGCAGCAGCCCGCCCTCGCCGGTCAACTGCAGCCCCCTGCTGCGGGCCTGCTCGACGAGTTGGTCGATCAGTTTCTGCTCGACCGTCGCGGCGTCCGGCGAGGGATCCGCCAGGTCATCGGCGTCCACAAACTCGGTCACGGTGTCAGTCACTTGATGTCTCTTCCATGATCATCAATTACACCGGTGAGCGTACAGACCCTCTACCGGTGGGTAGTCGAGCGCACTTTCGCCTGGCTCCACGGCTTCAAACGCCTCCGCGTCCGCTGGGAACGACGGGCCGACATCCACGAAGCCTTCCTCAAGCTCGCCTGCTGCCTCATCACCCACCGCCAAGTGCTGTCCTTGACCTGACCGGCACTCACCCCACGTCGATAGACCGACCCGGGCAGACTGATCGCATGAACCGAGACGCCCTGAAATCCGCGCTGTCCTGGGACGGTTGTATCTCTGCACGTGCAGCCCTGGCCGAGCTGGAGGCAGGCGCGGACTTCAAGGTCTTTCTGAACCAGACGGTTTCTGCGCAACAGCTCTGGGACATCTGGTCCTGGCGGCATGAAGTCATGCTCGACACGGGCGTCATACCTCGGCCCGGACTCACCGAAGCCATAGCCGGACTCCAAGCCGCAGGAACAGCTCGGGTCTACATGGCGACAGTCACCGGATCGCAGCGACGTTTCACGCTCTTCCTGTCGGAAGACCTTGCCCAGTGCGTCGCCTGTTGGTGACACCACCTCAATGTGTTAGCTCCTCTAAGCGTGACCGGCGCGCCCATCCGGCGAGCGCTCAAGATCACTTTCAATGACTATCGTCCGCCAGCCACCCTGGGGAGAATCTGGGAGGCATAAACCGCGCTGGGGAGCGCGTGGGGAGAATCGACTACGCAACGTGGGTACCGTCGCCATGCGGTGCCCTCACGCTGCCCGAGGCGGACGGAGCGCTCATCTTCGCCCTTGGGCACCGTCGGCACGGAGCAATGAAGGGTGCCGTGCGTATGCATGGCAGCCGTGCCGAGGTAGTGCATGACCGTGACGCCGGGCCGGGTGACGGTTCCTATTACGCGCCCAGGTTCAGGGGCGCGGCGCCCCGTAGCCGCCGAGAAGGATGCCGACGGCGACCACGGCGATCGCCACCGCGAGGCTGGGCCGCTACGACGGCGGTCTGGCCTGCGTCCGGGCGGCCTGCAGGTCGGCGAGGAGTTCGGCCTGCCCGGCGAGCACCCCGGACAGGATGCCGCGGGCGACCCGGAGCAGCTCGGCGATGTCAGGGCTGGTCAGCGAGTAGTACACGGTGGAACCCTCTCTGCGGGTCACCACCAGGTTCGCCCGCCGCAGCACCGCCAGCTGCTGGGAAAGGTGGGCCGCCTCGATGCCCACCTCGGGCAGCATCTCCGCCACCGCGTGCTCGCGCTCGCTCAGCAGCTCCAGCACCCGGATGCGGGCCGGATGGCCGAGCGTCTTGAAGAACTCGGCCTTCAGTTGGTACAGCGGCGTACTCATCGTGTCGTCGCCTCCCCGGTGCAGCAGTACGGCCGCACCCGACCGTCCTCGGCACATCGCATCCACCCACTCGTCACACACATGCGGCCCATCCTCGCCTGCGGCACCGGCCACACCGAATCCGCGCGAGAACCAAGCCGCCCGAAACCAGCAGTAACAACCTCAGCAATTGCTAAGATTAGCAACTCCATACGTGAGGTGAGGGAGGCTTGCGCGAGAATCATTCCGCTGCACGGCTCCGGCGTCGCCTGGTACAAGTGCCCGGCCTGCCGCCTCAAATGCCGCCCCACCGCCGTCGGCCCGGACGGCTCCTGCCCGCGGTGCGGGCACGCCCACATGATGCGACTGTCCTTCGGCGACCGCCCCACGGCGTCCACGCCGGACGGCGACGACCGAAGCTGACCGGCGCACGGCAAGCAGACCGCAAGGGAGCGGAGCATGGGTGACTGGGCTGTCCAGTCCGGCAGCGGGATCCGCTTCGAGTGGGGGCCTGCCGGAGCGGGCCGTCTCGCCGGGGAGGCCGCCTGTCTCGCGATCGTCGACGTGCTGTCCTTCACCACAACAGTGAGCGTCGCCGTCGAGACGGGCATCGGGGTGCTGCCGTTCTGGCTGCCGGACGGCCATGCCGCCTCTGCCGAGCGGGCCGCGGCAGAGAAGGCCGCCACCGTCTATGCCCGGCAGTCGGGCGCTCGGCTGGCCGTGCCACGGCATGCCGTCACACCTGACAACCCCTGGTCCCTCTCCCCCGCCCACCTGCGCCGCGCCCCCTTCTCCGCGCGCCTGGTGCTGCCCTCTCCCAACGGTGCGGCCATTGTGGCGGCCGCACCGCCGCGGGTGCGGGTGGTCGCCGCCTGTCTGCGCAACATCACCGCGGTCGGCAGCCGGCTCACGGCCGACGGCTACGGCACGGCCCGGCACCCGGTGGCCGTGATCGCCGCGGGCGAGCGGTGGCCGGACGGCAGCCTGCGTCCCGCGCTGGAAGACCTGCTCTGCGCCGGCGCCCTCATCTCCGACCTGCACCACCAGGGCGCGGGACCGCTGTCCCCCGAGGCAGCCGCGGCGAAAGCGGCCTACGAGGGCACTGCCGACCTCGCGCGCGCGGTCGCCACCGGTGCATCGGGCCGCGAGCTGGCCGCTGCCTGCTTCTCCGAGGACGTGGCCATCGCCACGGAGGAGGACCTCTCCGTCGTCGTACCGGTACGGGATCCTGGCGGCGCCTTCACCGCCGGCTGAAGCCGGTGACCCCGGCGGGTCATTCGCCGGATTCGTCTCCGCTCGGCCAGCCCGTCGTCCGCCACTCGTGGCGGCCCCTGGGCGGCTTGCCGTGCCGTGCGCTGTGCACGGTGAGGGCGCCGGCCAGGTCGGCGTGCACGGGGATGGGCGGGCAGTCCCCGTCGGGGACGAGGGAGCCGTCGGCGGGGATCGCGGCCAGTTCCAGGCTTCGGCCCGCCGCGGCGAGACGCCGCGCGGCCTCGGTGATCGCCAGCTGTCCCTCGGCCGACCAGGCACGCAGTCCGGTCAGGTCGACGACGACCGGGCCGGTCCCGCGTCCCACCGCCCAGCCGACGGCCCCCTCGAAGCGGCGAACGGCGTCCGGGCCCAAGTATCCGGAGACGGACAGGACGCCGAGTTCCTGCTCGACGGTGTAGCGCCACTCGATGGTCATGTCGTCAACTTCCTTGCGCAGTCGGCCTGTTGGGTCAGATTGGGAGAGCTCGGAGGGGGAGGGTGATCCAGATGCTCTTGCCCTTGCCGTCGGCGTCGCCCCGGACGACCGCGGTGCCGGCCAGGCCGAGGGTGAGTTCCATGACGGTGGCCAGTCCGCCTGTCCCCGCGTCGGTGAGCGACGCGTACAGCGGCGGCTGGTAGGGATGGCGGTCGTGCACGGCGAAGGCCAGGCAGTCCTCGCCTGCCGCGTAGATCACCGTCATCCGGGGGGAGAGCGCGGCAGCGTGCCGGACGCTGTTGGTGACCAGCTCGCCGAGTATCAGCAGGGCCGGGCCGACCGCGGGGTGGCGCAGGCTGATCCCCCACTCGCTCAGCGCCAATTCGGCGGTCTGCCGTGACAGCCGGACGGCGGACGGCTCGGTGGGCAGGGTGAGCACGTGCCGGTGGGGCAGGGCTTCGAGCCGCGTGGCCATCAGCTCGCCGTCCCGCGGACCAGCCGGAAGCCGGAGACAGTCCGGGGATGGATACGGACGATCGTGTCGTGGGGGTCGTACGTCCAGCCGGTGAGCGTGCGGCGGATGGGGGCACCTCCCATGCCCTTCAGGCTATGGGGGAGGGCGGCCTCGTTCGGATCGGTGATCACCTCGGCGGGCCCGGCCACCGTCACCGTCCAGCCGGTGGCGGTCGCGGCACGTACCTCGTCCAGCTGGTACGTCGCTGTCAGCGGGATGGCTGCCGCCTGCGCCGGAGCACGCACCACCAGGCGGCCGTACTCCCAGGTGTGCCGGCCGGGCCGGACGACGGTCGCCTCCCGTTGCGTGTACACCAACCGCCCCAGGGTGCTGCCCTCCAACAACCACAGGGCTTCGGCACCGGATACCTCGACCATGCGCGGGGCTGCGGGCGCAGTGCTCATCGGACGGTTTCCTCTGCTTCCTCGGTGAGGGGCCGGGGCGACTGGGCAGGGGGCGGCGGAATGACGCCGGCGCACTCCAGACGGGTGCGGGCACCCTGGATCGCCTCGGGCGTGGTGGCGTACTCGTGTCCGTCCAGGCGCAGCAGTTCCAGCGCGCCGACGGAATCCAGGACCTGGCGCTGGCCGGGGCGTATGCCGGAGGTCATGACGGCGATGCCGCGCCGGTGGAGCTTTTCGACCGCGTCCTTGAGGACGAGGGCACCGGTGGCATCGATGGTGGTCACGCGGGACATGCGCAAGATGACGACGCGTACGTCGGCGACCTCGGTCAGTTCGAGGAGGAAGCGGTGGGCGGCGGCGAAGAACAGCGGGCCGTCGATGCGGTAGGCGACGATGTGCTCGGCCAGCAGTGCGTGCTCCTCGGCGCTGTGGTCGCCCCGGTCGAGCGGCACCTGGTCCAGGCGGGCCTGTTTGGCCACGGCCCGCAGGGCGAGCGCGCTCGCGACCATCAGGCCGAGCACCACCGCGTACACAAGATCCAGAGCGAGGGTCGCGACGGCGGTCAGCACCAGGATCAGCGCGTCGGCGCGGGTGGCCTTCGCCATCGCGCGCAGCGAGCCGACCTCGACCATGCGGATCGCGGTGGCGAGCAGCACACCGGCCAGCGCGGCGAGCGGGATCTTCGAGACGAGGGGCGCGGCCGCGAACACGATCACCGCGAGGACCGCGGCGTGGGTGAGGGCCGCCAGCCGGGACCCGGCGCCGGTACGGACGTTGACGGCCGTGCGCGCGATCGCGCCGGTCGCCGGCACCCCGCCGAACAGCGGGGCGGCGATGTTGGCCAGCCCCTGGCCGAGCAACTCCCGGTCCGGATCGTGTCGCTGACCTACCGTCATGCCGTCGGCGACCGACGCCGACAGCAGTGACTCCAAAGCCGCCAGCGCCGCGACCGCCACCGCCGGAGCGAGCAGGGAACCCAGCGAGCCGAGGTCGAGGAAGGACAGTGAAGGAGCCGGGAGCCCGGAGGGCAGATCGCCGATCGGGGTGGCGGCGTCCAGGCCCGCGGTCTGCGCCACGACGGTGGCCGCGATCACTGCGAGGATGGAGAACGGGACGGTGGGTCGCAGGCGGGCGCCGATCAGCATCACGCCGGCGACCGCCGCCGCGAAGGCGACGGCGGTCCAGTTCGGATCCTTCGCGAACTCCTCCAGCGCGCGCCAGGTCACGACGAGTACCCGCTCGCCCTCCGGCTTGGGCACCCCCAGGGCATTCGGGACCTGTTGCAGGCCGATCACGCAGGCGATGCCGAGGGTGAAGCCCTCCACGACCGGCGCGGGCACGTACTGCATGTACTTGCCGGCCCGCAAGAGGGCGAGCGCGACGAGCATCACGCCCGCCATGAGCCCCACCATGAGCACCCCGGACGGTCCGTGCGCGGCGACGATCGGCACCAGCACCACCGTCATCGCGCCCGTCGGCCCGGACACCTGCAGATTCGAACCGCCGAACACCGCCGCCAGAGCACCGGCGATGACCGCGGTCGCCAGACCCGCCTCCGCGCCCAGCCCGGAGGAGACACCGAAACCGAGCGCGAGCGGCAACGCGACGACCGCCACCGTGAGGCCGGCCAGGAGATCGCGGCGCGGGGCACGGCGCGTCTCCACCCAATCGTTCCGGCCGGGAAGCAGCTCGACGATCCGGTCTCGGATCCGGGTGAGAGCGGACGTCATCGCGCGGCGACCTGGGCTTCCCGGAGTTCGGCGAGCAGTTCGTTCCGGCCGGAGAGCATCTCGGTCAGGATCCGGCGCGCGGCCGCCATGAGGTCGGCGACGTCTCCGCCGGCCAGCTCGTAGACGACCGTGGCCCTCTCCCGCGTCGAGGTGACGATCCCGGAACGGCGCAGCACGGCCAGCTGCTGGGAGAGGCCGGAGGGCTCCACCTCGATCGCGGCCAGCAGGTCTCGCACGGGCAGCGGCCCGTCCTGCAGCAACTCCAGCACCCGGATCCGTACGGGATGCCCCAGCATCCGGAAGAACTCGGCCTTGGCCTGGTACAGCGGAACGGACACGGCTCCTCGCTTCCCCGACAGCGCCCCACGCGGGAGGCAGGTGAAGGCTGCGCCAGCGACTACTTGCAGACACAGCCAACACAGCATCTAGCCAATTGCGAAATTTGGCAATTCAGCATCCGACTACTACCGGATCATCCCCGGCGAGTTGGGGGTGAGTGGGTCAGCCCTTCTTGACCACGCTCGACTTGAGCTGCATCGCCCCGAAACCGTCGATCTTGCAGTCGATGTCATGGCCGTCGACCCCGTCGACCAGCCGGATACCGCGCACCTTCGTACCGGCCTTGATTCCCGAGGGACTCCCCTTGACCTTGAGCGCCTTCACCACGACCACGGAGTCACCGTCCTGCAACACATTGCCGACGGCATCCTTGACCACCCTCCCCCAGCCTTCGGCCGGGGGGACCCCCATCGCGGGAGCGCCGGAGTCCGAGCCGCCCTCGGCGGGCACCCACTCGTGGCCGCACTCCGGGCACACCACCAGGGCGTTCATCTCATAGGTGTACTCGCACGAGCACTTCGGACAGGGAGGAAGATTCTCGATCATCTCGCCAGCGTATCCGGCCCCGCACCTCGGACGATCCCATCATCCGGCGAGCGGATACGGCCGCTGCGGGACACGTCCGTCGGGGAGAGAAGCAGGCGTACATCGGCTGGAGACGGGGTGCAGGGCTCGATTTCCGGGTGTCGACAACCAGCCCCGATCCCATCCCTCGGGGCCACTTCGCGACACGGGCCCCGGACGGAGGGACGATCCGTCGCGGAGCCCGCTCGGCCACACCCCGGTGCGAGCCGCTTCCGCCGACTGCTCAAGGCCGGCGGCGGCGAAGTCGGCAGCCTGGACGGTGAAGCCTTCCCGGGCGAAGTGCGAGGCGTCGCGGTCATGGCCGGCTTCAGCACATGGCGCGCCCCCGCCTGGGACCGGGCGCCAGCGGAGGATACGGGCGGTGGCGCAACTTCCGTTCCCTCGACCGAAGGTGGCGGGCCCCCGCACGGCGCGCGAAGGCCGCGTCGCGGTCGCTTCAGCTCGGCTCGGCTCGGCTCGGCTCGACCGGGGGTATCGGGACGGTCGTTGCCGGTGTCCGTGGATCCGTGGCGGTTGATCCAAGTGGGCCGTTCGTCGGCGACCGAGGGCCGAACGGCCCTGTGCTTGTGCCCCGCGACGACGAGAGCGTGGCACTGAACACCCTGGCTGCGTCGGCGCAGGCCGACCGGCACCGCGGAGGTAACAACCATGATCCATGGGCGCACACGCGTCGCGGCTGTGGCGGCCCTGGCTCTGACAGGAGCCGTGGCGCTGGGAGCGTGTGGCGGCAACGGCAGCGCCGTCACGACGACCGGTCGCACCCCGACCGTCACGGCCGGCCCCACTGCCACGGGCAGCAGCACACCCACCGCTCCCACCACCACACCCGCCCCGGCAGGTCCGACCAGCGGGTGGGGACCGGACGTCTGGAGCGGAGCGTGGGGCTCCGGCATGATGGGCGGCCGCTGGGGTTCCTGGGGGCCCGGCATGATGGGCAACGGCCATACCGGCAACTGGTGGTTGGCCGCCAACGGCAACCGGGTGCGGACCCTCGACCAGGCCAGGCAGCGGGCCACGGCATTCGCCGACCGGCTCGGACTGCGGGTCGGGGAGGTCATGCAGTTCTCCCGGAACTTCTACGCCGAGCTGGAGACCAGCAGTGGCCACCCGGCCACCGAGGTCCTGGTCAACCCCGCCGACGGGGCCGTGCAGATCGAGTACGGGCCGGCGATGATGTGGAACACCGACTACGGCATGCCCTACGGCACCCGCAGCGGGAGCCGGGTCCCGGCCGGACAGGCAAAGAACATCGCCCTGGCGTGGCTTCGCGCCCGTGACACCACGCTGACTCCCGGCGACCCGGAGTCCTACCCCGGCTACTACACCTTGCACACCCTGCGCACCGGCAAGATCACCGGCATGTTGTCGGTCAACGCCTCCACCGGCCAGGTCTGGGACCACACCTGGCACGGCACCTACATCGCCACCAGCCGACGGTAGGCAGGACGCGACGAAGGCACGCCCTCTCACTGTGACTCGGGAAACCACGGGCGAGCCGCCTTCCGAACCCAGGTCCCCGTCGATTCCGAAATGGCCCGAGGTCAGTACGCGTGTGGTCGGGGTAGCGCACGCCGGCCCATTTTGCGAACCCCTTGCGAGCCCCAAAGGTTCCGCGGGACCCCGCATCCGTACCTCTGTACGTGCGGTTTCCGAACCGGACAGGAGACGCAGTGCTCGTTTCACGCAAAGCGGCGGGAACTCTCTTCCTAGGTGGTGCGCTTGCTGCCACCCTCGGGTCACTTCTCTATCCCGCCATGCTCGGAGTCCAGAAGGTCAGCAGCGCGCCCGAACGGGTCATCGCCACCCCGGCGACCGGACCACTCACGGAGGCCGACCGGGACTTCGTGGTCGAGGTGCGCGCCGCCGGGCTGTGGGAGTACCCCGTCGGTCAGAAGGCCTTACGGAAAGGTACGACGAAGGCGGTCAAGACCGCCGGGGAGCACCTGGCCGAAGGGCATGCCTCACTGGACGCCGCATGCCGCAATGTCGCCGAGCAGTTGGACATCACGCTGCCCAACCAGCCGTCACCACAACAGCAGGGCTTCGTGGCCAAGTTGAACGCGGACAGCGGCAAACAGTTCGACACCGACATGACCACCATCGTGCGCGCGGAAGACGGCCGGCTCCTCTCCACGATCGCGAGCGTCCGCACCACCACGAGGAACTCGCTGGTCCGTTCCCTGGCGGACCAGGCCAACGGCACTGTCCTGGACCACATCACGGTCCTGGAGAAGACCGGCCTGGTCGACTTCGGCCAGGTCCTCGTCCAGGAGACCACCGCATCCAAACTCCCGGCCCAGGACCTGACCCCGCCGCCCCCGATCGGGGGCCAGCCCCAGGTCGTCCTCACCCCGCCGACGACCAGAACGCTCTCGCCGAGCCCCTCGGCGGGGTGAGGAGCGAGCCCAGCCTCCGGCGCCGGACAGGCCATCGTGCCCGGCCTCAGCCTCCCGTCACCGACGGGAAGCCCTTGCGGATGCCCGTGAGCGGAGGCGGCTGATCCGTCACCAGGCGGACCCCTCCGGCCTCCAACAAGCCGACCGTCAAGCTGAGTTCAGCGTGGGTCCAGCGGGTGGCGCCGAGGACGCGCTGCTGAAGGCGGAGGATCCGGCCCGGATCGACGGAGGCGGAGCCTGCTGCTCGGACCTCAACCTGGTCGCGGGCAAGGCGTGTGAGGAGAACTGCGCCCATCCACGATCTGCCTGCGTCGCTTCCGCGAACGCTCGGTCGGCAGGCCCCGGACACATCCCGTGCCGGGGGGGGCCGATGTGGTCGGCCGCCGCGAAAGACTGTGCACCGAGCCGCCAGGCCAAGATGGGGACGGCCGCTACAGGGGACGTCGGCCAGGTTCTTCGGGGTGAAGGACGGGACTCGGATCATCGTGGCCGGTGCCCGCGAGGCGCCCGGACCGATGCCCACCAGGCCCAGAAAATGAGCAGCGCCGCAGCCGACCTCGGACCGTAGGACCTTGTCGCCGTCTCGCGGCAACGCGCCCGCTTCGTCCCGGAGTTCCCAGTCCGGCTCGCAGCAGACTGAGGTCCATCAAGGTTTCCGGGCCGCGTGATCCCTCTTTGCAGCTCGCGCCAGACCAGGCGTCAACTTTCGTACGCGTCAGGGCAGTTCCTGCCCACCAACAGGTCCCGTCGTGGCGCTGTCCGGTCGTCGCGGGTCAGTCCCGAAGAGACTCTCCTGAAGCGAGAGCCACGTGCGTACGGTCCCGGCACCGAGGCGAGTCGGCAGCACCGGCCCGCCGCAGTAAACGCAACACAAGGGGAGGCATCGTGGCGAGTGTTGAAGTGTCGCTGAAGGAGATGATGGCCGGGATCGAGGGGGCGTTGGGGGCCGCGGTCGTCGACTACACCAGCGGCATGGCGCTGGGCACGCTGGGCGGCAGCAAGACCCTGGACCTGACGATCGCCGCAGCCGGCAACACGGATGTCGTCCGGGCCATGGTGCGCACCATGGAGCAACTGGGCCTCAAGGGCCAGATCGAGGACATCCTGATCACGCTGGACAGCCAGTACCACCTGATCCGCCTGGTCACCGGCCGCAACGGCAACGGCCTGTTCCTGTACCTCGTACTCGACAAGGCCCGCTCGAACCTGGCCATGGCCCGCCACCAACTCAAACGCGTAGAGGGGGCGATCGAGATCTAAACTGTCCCGGCATGCGGGAAACACGTCTGCCCATGATGTGAAGACTTCTTCAACTCATCACATCAACATGCTCGCAATCTGTTGTCGTGCACGGTCCTGAACGCGAAGAAGGATCGGGCATCTGAGGGCGGCCTGTGGTTTGACGCCGCCCTCAGATGCCGCTGCATCCCGCGAGCCGCATCCAGCGCCATCACGGAGGACGCCCACGCCCCGGAGCTGCCGGTCACCCTCGACATACCGGGCAGGGACTTTCTCGTGCTCGTCTCCGGGAGCCGTGGGCATGCCGAGGAATTGCGAGACGATGTCGCTGGGGCATTGAAACCGATGGGCCTGCGCCTGTCGGTGGAGAAGACGAGGATCACCCACATTGACGAGGGTCTCGACTTCCTCGGGTGGCGCATCCCGCGGCACCCGAAACAGGGCGCTGACCGGCAGTACATCTACACCTGTCCGGCACGGAAGTCAGTACGTTCCGCAACGGCCAAGGTGAAGGAACTGACCCGGCGACAGAATGTTGGCCTGGCGCTGACGTTCCTGCTGCGCCGGTTGAACTCCGCGTTGCGGGGGTAGTGCGCGCACTTCCGCCCCGGAGTGTCGAACGTCGCGTTCTGCTATCTCAGCCAATTCGCCCGGATGAGGGCGACTCGGTGGCTCCTACGCAAACACCCCGGGGTCATGCGGAAGCGGCTCCGCCGACGCCATTACGACCGTGGCTGGTGGCCTGCTACGTCGGAGACAGACACGCCGGGTTCGGAAGGCGGCTCGGGGAAATCCACCGATGGAGACATCGGCAGGGCGCCTCGAGTCGACCTCACCAACAGCCCGGTGCCTCCGGAGGCGGTTGATGCCGCACTTGACCGCGAACTTCGGTGACTGGTCGCCGCATGAGCCGCGTTTCTTGCGGTGGCGGGCCTGGTCGGCCTTGTCCGGGATGGTGCAGCGGATCCCGCGCCGCCGCAGCCAAGCGCGGCTCTTCCGGGAGGCGTACGTGTTGTCGGCGCGCACGCGATTGGGTCGGGTGCACGGCCTGCCCGACCCAAGACATGGGACACGGACCTTGTTCAGGACGGGCTCGAACTGCGACGGAACTCCTTAACGGCCGGGCCTCTGCGACCATGCCGATTCACGTGGCTTGACCAGCCCAGCAACTCGCCTGACAGGTCATCAGAACGAGCGTCAGGATATCGCCCGTAACACCCACACCGCACATAATGCGCACACACAAAACCGCAGGTCAGGACAGCTTGGCGACCGGTTCAAGGATCGCGACGCACTCCGGCAGAGGTCATCAACCTCAGGAAGTCCCAGTGTCGACTTCCCCGAACCGGCTGGGGGCTGCTCAACCTCAAAGGAGGCACGGGTAGCGACCTGTGCTCCAGCCACTCCAGGGCTGCCCGCCACTCCTCGCGGGGCTCGTTCACCCCAGCCTTCCTACTGAATGGCCCCTTGTCCACAAAGGCAACCGTGATCGTGGCCAGCGTGCGTCGAGTGTTTCCTGGAGTGCACTCCCAGCGCGCGTCCATGTACTCCCGGGCCACCGCATACCACATGGTCCGCTGGCGCAGTGCGCGCAGCTCCGACGTCGGTAGTCCCGTCTTCGGGTCGAACGGCTCACCGTCGCGCGCGGCGGCGATGAGCTTCGCTTTGCGGCTCTCAGCTAGGCCCTTGGTCAGGAACGATTCAGACTTTTCACGACCGTTGACCGTCCAGCGCACCTCGAACGCCTTGGCGCGGTCCGCCCGTTCGCGTATCTCCCAGAACCTGACCTTGTAGCTCAGTACCAGGTGGGATCCGACGGCTACAACGCCGAACTCCTCGCCCACGTCCTCGGACCGGCCGACCGGGTGGTGAGCGTTGACATCGACGCGCACGTCATCGCACGCACCCGCCGCTTCACCGCCGAGGCCGGCAGCGGCCGGGTCACCGCGCTCCTCGGCGACGGCCGCCACGGCGTCCCGGCCACGTGCCGGCCGCCGGTTTCGACGGCTGCGTCATCACCCACAACTGCTGGGACATCGCCCCCGCCTGGCGCGAACAGCTCGCCGAAGGCCGGTACCTGGTACTGCCGTTGGAGATCCACGGCTACACCCGCGCCATCACCCTCCAGAAGCACGGCGACGTACTGCATGCCCGCGGCTTCACGTTCTGCGAGTTCGTACGGGACCTCGGCAGCGCATCCCGCACCACCCCGGTCGCCGATCTGCGCGGCGGGGAGCTCCAACTGCGCTTCGAGGACGGCGAACCGGCCGACGTGTCCGGCATCGAGGACGCGCTACTCGGACCACGGCACGAACTGCCCACCGGCGTTACCGTCGCACCCCAGGAGTCCTTCGAAACCCTGCAGCTCTACCTCGCCACCACCCTGCCCGGCCGCTGCCGCCTGGCACTCGACCGCGAGCGCGACAGCCGCATCGCCGCCGTGCCCCGCGGAGCCAACGCACCCACCGTACTCAGCGCCGGCTCCCTGGCCTAACTCACCCACACCCCGGTCACCGACACCGCTGCTGCCGCCGAGAAGGGACGGGCCGAGTTCATCGCGCACGCATACGGCCCCGACGGCACCCGCCTCGCCGAACGCTTCGCCGCCGCAGTGCGCCCATGGGACCAGCACGTTCGCCCCCACGGCTACCCCGAACTGGCCGTGTTCCCCGCGGGCACCACCGACCGGGACCTGCCTGCCGGACACGTGCTGGACAAGTCGCACAGCCGCCTCGTAGCTCGACCACGTCAGAAACGGAGAGTGCAGATGAGCTGCGAGGAGTC
Source organism: Streptomyces colwelliae (assembly GCF_048158785.1). Taxonomy (NCBI): domain Bacteria; kingdom Bacillati; phylum Actinomycetota; class Actinomycetes; order Kitasatosporales; family Streptomycetaceae; genus Streptomyces; species Streptomyces colwelliae. The sequence continues at coordinate 22,482 of NZ_JBLTJC010000063.1, forward strand.
TGCTGGTAATTCCGGCTGTTGGAACATGCGGAACACCTCTGTTCTGATCACAGCCGGTGAGACGGCCGGGTTTGAACTCCGCGCCCGTGGCCCCGTTGAACGTGGGGACACGCACTGTCGGCAGAGGGGCGATACATGAGGGTGCACCCGCGGTTGGGCAGGTTCCTGTTCCTGCGTCTTCGTCAAGTCAGGGTGGGACCGCCAGTCCGTGCCTCGGGATCTCTCAGTCAGTGGGGAGGCGGCGAAAAATTTCGCTGAGAAGCGAGAAGGTGGTCCTGAAATTCTGCATGCCTGAACTGGTAGACCGGGCCGAAGGCGCGGAGGAGGCCAATTCGGTGGGCATCGTCGAGAAAGGCCATCAGGTTCTTGGGCAAGTCGCCGCGTGCAGCCAGAAAGCGGAAAGCGATCCTATGGGCCAGCCAAGAGTCACCTTCGGGGACGAGCCCCCATACCAGACCGAGACTGCCGAAGAAAAAAGCGCCGAGAACTGCCACATCCAGACGCTCCTCAGACACACCGAGAACGCTACCGCACGCCACACCGCAGAGGGCGACTCCGAACAGCCTGACCAGCCCCGCATCGCGGTCTATGCGCCAAGAGGTAAAGGGAGTGTGCGGGTCGACGTGCACGGGCCCGGCAGCCCAGAGCACAAAGGCCCCAGCGAGGCCGAGGGCTGCGGAAAACAGAAAGGTCCTGAAGGTACCGACGGATAATACAGGAGAAGTCAGCCAGCCTGGAAGGCCGGGGAATTTCTCGCCAAGGAAGTCCATTAGCTGGCGCAGACCGTAGTCGAAGCCTCCACACATTGCCCCTACCGCTACTCCACACAGCAGCCACAGGCCGAGTTGAAGGATGTGTCTAGGACTCCGGGGATCCGCGGAAAGCATTTCGTCCCTAAAAAACCAAGGTGGTGTTCACCCCGTCACCTCGCCGATAACCCCAGAAACCACCCAATGCACCGCCGGCCATACCGAAGAGAAGGATATAGGCAGAGCTATTCAGCCAGTGATTTGCAGCAACCCCGGCGATGGATCCCGTGATTACACCAATGAGGATTCCGACCAGCGCGTAGGCATTAGGAAGGAATCGCCCAGGAAGGGCCGTACGGGCCAAGCGCGTCCACCGGAAGTCTCGGGTAGGTTCACCGCTCCCGTCCAGGCCAGGGGAAATCAAGAGACTTTTCGCTGGGGGCATCCTGGAAACGTAAAAAGCCAGGGCCTCCATCCATCGTCGCACATCCTCAGCCGCATATCGGCGACGCGGCTGGAAGGGGTGCCGCTCGCCGCTGGTGAACTCTCTCGCATTGATGAGGCCAGGGATCAACTGATCGAACAGATAGCTGCGCAGCGCGTTGGAGTCGGCCCGCGAGACGGTGTCCAGCAGAACGGAGGTGTTCGTCTGCCGGTTGTTGTGGGCCACGCGGAGCAGCCAGAGGCCAAGAGGCGTCGAAACCGCCTCGGCCAGTGCCGTGGGTGGCTCGGATGCTTCCAAGGCATCGAGGATGGGCTGTCGCTGCAGTCCGGGCGGGTGCCAGGCGTGACGCAAGTAACCTGCAGCTTCAGCAGGCGTGAGGGGTGCAGGTTCGACAACGGCTGTGGCGATCAAGGGGCCTTGCTGCAGCACGGTTGGGAGGTAGTGGTCCGTACGGCTGGTCAGGATCAACTGCTGATCGTCTCGTTCCATCGCCCGCTGCAGAGCAGAGAACACCTGGATGCGGGATGTCTCAGGCAGTTCGTCCAGGCCGTCAAGTACCGGCAGAATGCCACGCGGCTTCACCAGTTCACCCAGAGTCTCCTGACCAAGTTTCCACAGTGCCGGGTAAGTCTCGATGAGTTGTTTCTCCAGCCAGTCGCGCAGGTCGTGGGCGCCGGTATCTGTCGGACTCCACTCCGCCAGGGTCAGAAGTACCGGCACGGGTTCACCCGCCTGGCGGGAATCGAGCAGCCTGCGCACAAGTTGGACGGCCAAGGTGGTTTTGCCGGCTCCCGCGCCGCCGAGTATGACGAACCGCCTGCGCTGCGAGTCCCGGAACTGCTCTGTCAAGATCGCGATCTGATCACTGGATCCAGTCGGCTGCGTACCGACCAGATCGGGGTGCGCAGAAATGCCCTCCCTCTCAGAGGGCTGCCACCGGACCGGGATCGAATGTGGGTGCCCCAACCCTCGACGGGCTTCCTCGTCCTCCCACTGCCGCTGGACAAGGTCAGCGAGCTTCTCGCGGGCGGATTCCAGGTCCGCTGTCGTCCAGTGCCGGGACCACACCCACAGTCCCCAGGCGAGCGCGGGGAACCCTGCGACCGCTGTAATCAGTCCCGTGATCTGGCCAGCGGTGTCGAGGCCGCCCAGTATGAGGCCCACGCCGATCACGGTCAGCGCGGCCGCAAGTCCCAGCATCCCGGCGATAAGCGACTTACGCCGCACGTCCATCCCCCACATCTCCTCATCATGACCGGACGAGGTCGCGCTGTCCCCCACTGCGCAAATGCGGTGACTGAGCTCGTCGACCCTTGCGGTTCAGGAGAGATCGGAGTGCTGCTCGATACCGCGCTGGATCATCTTGACGGCGTACGTGTTGTCCTGGCCTGCTGCGATGCGGCACCGGATGTCGGCAGCCGTCCGGCAGACCCCGAGCAAGCGGCTGACGACGACGGGCAGTTCGCCGGTCAGTTCGACCAGGGCCGTGCTGCGCGACACCCGGGGACGTATGCCCAGGTCGTGCACGCGACGGCCGACCAGTGCCACGGGTACTCCTCGGCAAAGGCGTTGAGGCGGCGAACCACGCTCAGCCGGTCGCTGATCGTCTTCGGCTGCATGCGCCGGCCGCCGCGCCGCTGGCGTGCCCAGCCTTCCAACATCGCCCCGAACACGGCGTCTTCGGGATGCAGCAGCGTCACGCCGTTCAAGAGCACCAGGCGCGCGGAGCCCTCGCCCAGGTCGGTAGTCGTCGTCACGTTCCCTCACTTCCAGAGAGTGCGCGGGTCATGCATCCGATGAGAGATCCACGGCAAGAGGCCAGACCAGAACGCCACAACCGCTTTTCAAGGGAGGCACGTTGACGTCACAGCTCCCCAGCTCAGATGATCCGGGATCGTGCAGCGGATGCAATTCCCCGGAGATGACCAACGCGGACGCCTGGACCGCCTACGGCCACCACGTCCAGCGCGACACCCCGCTCACTGAGGTGGAGCAGATCGGCTGGGGCCCTTCCGGTACCGGTCCGGGCGACGAGGTCCTCGGCGACCTGCGGGGCCGGCGGGTTCTGGATCTCGGCTGCGGTCCCGCCCGCCATGCCGCCCATCTCGCCCGCGACCTCGGCGCGGTGGTGGACGCCGTCGACTCCTCGCCCACGCAGATCCAGCGTGCCCGTGCCCGCTACGGCGATCTGGACCTGGTGGATGTGTCCGCCATCGTCGCCTACGCCTGACCGTTAAGCCCCTCATCTTCGCCGGGACTGGCCCCAAGCCGAAAATGGTGCTCGACCACTCGGTGGGCAACTACCTGGAGATCACCGAGAACGCCGAGCACTGGCTCTTCCACGACCAGCCCCCCCCCCACCAGCCAGGGCCTGACCTGGCGCAACATGCTCGATGGGTGGGCGACCACCAGCGCCTTCGCCAACACGGCGGATGAGGTGGACGCGACCGATCCGACCACTCCGGGCCGAACCCTCTGCAAGCGCCTCTTCGCCTCCGTTCCCCCCACCTCGCCTCCCGCCCAGAAGCTGTTCATCACCTATTGCTCCCGCTACGGGCAGCTCGGCGGCCTGGACCAGCCAGCACTGATCCCAGAAGTGCATCTGCGCTACGCCCCCTGCACGCGCCGCGGGCGGGACGGGCGAGGGCCGTTGAACCGCGAGCGCATGGACTTCCTGCTCCTGCTCCCCAACCGCGTCCGGATCGTCATCAAGGTCGACGGAAAGCACCACTGGGCAGGGACGGGGCGCTGCGGCTGAAGCTGATCGTGATCACCGATGACACCTCCGAGCCGCGGTTGTGCCAGGGGTCCGGTGGGCCGTTGATGCCGCCGGCGAAGTCGACGGCATTGTTCTGTGAGGCGGCCTCCCGTTCCAGGCACTGGCGGCGGATGCGCCGGGCGAGGGCTTGGACCGGGGCCGTGAAGGCCGGCGTGATGGCTGGGTGTCCGCAGTGCGGGGCGGTGTGGACGGTCGGGGTCGACCGCCTGGTCTCGGCGGTGTACTGCTCTCCCGTCTGCCGCAAACGGTCATGGAACGCGCGGTGCGTGCGGTCCGGTGAGGCTCATTCTGAAGCACCGACGAAAGGGTGCCTCTCACAGGGACGAAAGTCGCTGAGGGAGGCATCTTCCCCCTGTATACCTACAAGACTGGCCCCCGGCCCGGCGGGGCCGGAGCCCGCAACATTTTCAGTGATCTTCTAGCGGTCGTCCAGGGGCGCGACTGCGGACATTGCCAGGTTCAGGAGTCGGCCAAGGGCCTGTTGCCCGTCGTCGCCCAGCCATGTGGCCAGCGCCGCCATCAGGCAGGCGATTGCCGAGCCGCTGAGCGCGTCGGCCTCCAGCTGCCGTGCGGACTCGTCCGGGGTCGTCAATCGGGGGGCGAGCGCTGCCGCGACGACTTCCCGCCAGCTCTCCTGCTTCTGTGTGTGGCCGGATTGCAGTGCTGAGCTCTCCAGCATGATGCGGGTGAGCGCCAACGACTGGGCGTCAGTGGTCATCCAGGCGACGAGTGGGTCGAAGGCATGTCGCAGAGCCGTCCACGGAGTTTCCCCGGCGGGCCGGTCGGCCAGTTCGGCGGCGATCTTGTCGCCACTGGCGCGCAGCGCCTGGGCCAGGATGTCGTCCTTGCTTGCGAAGTAGCGGTGGAAGCTGCGCCGGGACAAGCCTGCGGATGTGGCGATCTGTTCCACGGTGGTGCCCTCGAAGCCTTGGCTGAGGAACAGCTCCAAGGCGACTGCGACAAGTTCACCTCGAACCGCAATACGGGTCCGCTCTCGTAGTCCTACCGCTGGTTCCACGTGCCGCACTATACCCCGGTGCGCAAAGTTATCACAACGAGAAGTATTTGGCATAGTGAGTCAAAGCGTGCGGGGTGTGACACAGCTTCGGCCGGCCCTGCCGCGTCACCCGTCCCGATCCGACCCGACCCGTGCCGCCGGGTCGGCGTGTGGGGCGCGGCAGCACGGACGGCGATGTCAGGCGTCGGCGGAACGGGTGACGCTCTCCCAATCTCGCCAGGTCTGTAGGCGCCGCTCGTAGATCGGCAGGACGAGGTCGTAGGCCGCCGACCCGAGCAGCAGCCGGGCGGGCGGCTCGTCAGCGTCGACCGCAGCCAGAACGGCTTCGGCACTGGCCCTTGTCGGCGGCTTCCCTTTCGGGCCGGCCGCCTGGGACACCACATTGTGGATGGGCTGGTAGAGGGGATTCGGGTCCGAGTGGGACGCGGAGGAGCCGCCCCAGTCGGTCTCGTAGCCGCCGGGCTCGATCAGCGTCGTCTTGATCCCGAACCCCGCTACCTCTGCGGCGAGAGCCTCGGTCAGACCCTCCAGCGCCCACTTTGAAGCGTGGTAAAGCCCGATGGTCGGAAACGCGATCACGCCGCCCTGACTGGACACCTGCACGATGTGCCCCCCGCCTTGACCGCGCAGCAGCGGGATCGCGGCCTGGGTGGTCCAGAGCGCACCGAAGAAGTTGGTCTCCATCTGAGCACGGGCCTCTACTTCGGAGAGTTCCTCGACGGCGCCGAAGTGGCCGTAGCCGGCGTTGTTGACGACCACGTCGAGGCGTCCGAAGTGCGCATGAGCATTCTGGAGCGCCGCCCGACTCGCGGTCCTGTCGGTGACATCGAGCGTGATCGGCAGAACCGCGTCGCCGAACATGTCCACGAGCTCGGCGAGTGAGCCGATGTCACGCGCCGTGGCTGCGACCCGGTCTCCGCGCTGCAATGCGGCAGTCGCCCACGTGCGCCCGAGTCCTCGGGAGGTTCCCGTGATGTACCAGGTCTTACTCATCATGCGCCCTTTCGGTCGGCCTTAGTTCGGTGCGGCAGTGCGTCCTGCGGCATCAGTCGTGGGCACCCTGCGGCACCAAGACTACACGTGATGCCAGACCTGGCACACTGAGTCAGCTTGGCCGATGTGGGCTCGGATTCGAGGATGGCCAGCGGCTCAGATGCGCCAATCATGACTCACTATGCCAAACATGGCCGTCTGTGTAGGGTGGCGACGGCGAGAAGGCGCCCGTGACCGATGTCAGAGGCGCGCCCCGCACCAAGGCCGACCGAAAGGGCACACAGATGAGTAAGACCTGGTACATCACGGGAACCTCCCGAGGACTCGGGCGCACGTGGGCGACTGCCGCATTGCAGCGCGGGGACCGCGTCGCCGCGACCGCTCGCGACATCCACTCGCTCAGCGCCCTGAAGTCCGAGTTCGGTGACGCGGTGCTCCCCGTCGAGCTCGACGTCACCGACCGATCCACCAGCCAGGCGGCAATCCAGAAGGCTCATGCGCACTTCGGACGCCTCGACGTGGTCGTCAACAACGCCGGCTACAGCCACTTCGGGTTCGTTGAAGAGGTCAACGAGGCGGAGGCCCGTGCTCAGATGGAGACCAACTTCTTCGGTGCGCTGTGGACCACCCAGGCCGCGATCCCGCTGCTGCGCCATCAGGGAGGCGGGCACATCGTGCAGGTCTCCAGCTCGGGCGGGGTGATCGCGTTCCCCAGCCTCGGGATCTACAGCGCATCCAAGTGGGCGCTGGAGGGCCTGACCGAGGCTCTCGCCGCAGAGGTCGCGGGATTCGGGATCAGGACGACGCTCATCGAGCCGTCCGCCTACAGCACCGACGGGCCCGGCGTCTCTGCGGTCAGGTCCAACCCCAACCCGCTCTACCAGCCCATCCGCGACGCCGTAGCCACCGCGATGGATCCGGCGACACTGCCTGCCCCGAGCGCCACAGTCGCCGCCGTACTGGCCGTGATCGACGCCGAACAGCCTCCCACCCGGCTGGTCCTGGGTTCCTCGACGTTCGACCAGATCCTGCCGACCCATGAGCGGCGCCTGAAGACCTGGCGGGACTGGGAGAGCGTCACACGGTCCGCAGACGCCTGACCGCGCTCCCTCCCCAGCCACCCGCAGTCCGCCACACCCCCGCCAGGCGCTGCTGTTGCAGTAGTCGGGGGCTGAGGAACATCCGTGTCAGATCGTGCGCTAAGCCTTCTCGGAGTTGCTTGGTTCTTTGACCTGGAGTGATCGCCCGTCAGAGCCTTCGTAGGTCGCTTTTGTCGATCTTCGGAGATTGGTTGTGGCGGTCGAGTTTCTGTCGGGTGAGCAGGTTGGGTACGGGGCGTTTGTCGGGGCGCCGTCACGTACGGAGTTGGAGCGGTACTTCTTCCTGGACGACGCGGACCGGGAGGCGGTGCAGGGCAAACGGCGTGCGCACGATCGGCTCGGGTACGCGGTCCAGCTCACGAGCGTGCGCTACTTGGGCCGGTTCCTGCCGGACCCTCGGCAGGTGCCGGAGGAGGTGGCCGAGTACCTGGCCGAGCAGCTGGAGATCGCAGACCCGTCATACCTGAAGGAGTACGGCGGACGGGACGGCCCGCACCCACGCCGGGGAGATCCAGGACGGGCCGAAGGCGTTGTTCGACGCGGCGGCGGGATGGGTGCGCGAGCGCAGGGCGCTCCTTCCCGGGGCGAGCCGCCTGTCACGGCTGGTGGGCAATGTCCGGGAGGCGGCGAACCAGCGGCTGTGGAACACCCTGTATGGGCTGCTGAACACCGGCCAACGAGCGGTGCTGGATTTGCTGTTGACGGTGCCTTCCGCGCGCGGGTCTCGGAGCCGGACCGCCTGCGGCGCGGGCCGGTGCGGGTGTCGGGCCCGCAGATGAAATGGTCCTTGGCCCGGGCAGAGGAGATTGCCGATCTAGGTACGGGTGAGCTGGACGTGTCGGGGATACCGCCGCGCCGGCTCGCGGAGTTGTCGAGGCACGGGGTGGACAGCAAGGCGACGCTGCTCAAGCGGCACAACGACGCGCGGCGCCTGGCGACGCTGCTGGCCACTGCGGTGCACCTGACGACGAGGGCGGTCGATGACGCCCTGGACCTGTTGGAGGTACTGATCGCCACGAAGCTGCTGGCCAAGGCCGAGCGGGAGAGCGCCAAGGAGAAGATGAAGACCCTGCCGAGGGTGGAGCGGGCCGGGGCGAAGCCGACGACCGCGTTCCAGGTCGTCTTCGACACCACTGCCGAGCAGGTTGATACCGACACCGGGGAGATCAGTGCCCCGAAGGTGGAGACGCCGGCAGCGATGTGGGAACAGATCGAGGCGGTGGTGCCGCGCAACGAGCTGGCCGCCGCGATCGCTGCGCTGTTTGAGCTGACCCCGCCCCTGGACTCCGATGCGGATCAGGCATGGCGGGCGATGCTGGCCACCCGGTTCGGCACGGTGCGGCCGTTCCTAAGGCTCCTGGTGAAAGTCGTGGACCTCGGCGCGACTCCGGAGGGTGCCCCGGTGCTGGCCGCGTTGAAGTCGCTGCCGGATCTGATGGGCCGTAAGAAGGTGGGACCTGCTGAGATCGACACCGAGTTGCTGGCCGGGTCGTGGCGGCGTCTGGTATTGGCCGCGCCGGGCCTGGAGCCGGGGACGGTGGACTGGAAGGGGTACGTGTTCTGCGTGCTGGAGCAGTTCCACCGCATGCTGCGCAGACGGGAGATCTTCGCGAAGAACTCCTCCCAGTGGGGCGGCCCGCGGGCGAAGCTGCTGGCCGGTGAGGCGTGGGAGCAGGCCAAGCCCACTGTCCTTGCGTCCCTGGGCCTGCTGGAGGGGGCGGGCGAGCACCTGGCGGCGCGGGCCGCGCTGCTGGACGGTACCTACCAGGAGGTCTCGGGCCGTCTGCCGGACAATGCGCAGATCTCTTTCGACGCTGACGGCCGCTTGCACTTCGCCGCGCTGGAGCCGGAGCCGGAGCCGACCTCCCTGCGCGACCTGCGGGCGGCGGTGAACGCGATGCTGCCCCGCGTCGACCTTCCGGAGGTGCTGCTGGAGGTGTTCTCCTGGACCGGCGCCGACCAGGCGTTCACCTCGATCACCGGCGGCGAGGCCCGGCTCAAAGACCTCCCTGTCACCATCGCGGCGCTTTTGGTCGCGCACGGCTGCAACGTCGGCTACACCCCCGTCATCAGCGGCATCGACGCGCTGAAGTACGGGCGGCTGTCCCACGTCGACCAGACCTACTTGCGCCTCGCGACCTACCGGGCCGCGAACGCCACGCTGATCGACACCCAGGCAGCGATCCCGCTCGCCAGTGCCTGGGGCGGAGGGCTGGTCGCCTCCGTGGACGGAACGCGGTTCGTGGTGCCGGTGCCCTCGGTCTACGCCCGGCCGAACCCGAAGTACTTCGGGCGGCGGGGCGGTGCCACCTGGTTGAACATGATCAACGACCAGGCGGCCGGACTCGGCGGGAAGGTAGTGGCAGGCACCCCTCGCGACTCGCTGTATGTGCTGGACGTCCTCTACGACCGCGACGGCGGCAAGCGCCCGGACATGATCGTTACGGACACCGCCTCGTACTCCGACATTGTCTTCGGACTCCTGACCTTGGCGGGGTTCACCTACGCGCCGTAGCTGCCCGACCTGCCCGACCAGAAGATGGGGCGCATTGACCGCGCAGCGGACTACGGCGCGTTCCAGGACGCGGCCCGCGGCCGGGTCGACCTGGTCCGGATTGAGCGGCACTGGGAGGACATCCTGCGGATCGTCGGCTCCATCCACACCGGGGCCGTGCGCGCCTACGACGTGATCCGGATGCTGTCCCGGGACGGCCGGCCCACCCGGCTGGGCGACGCGATCGCCCACTACGGGCGGATCGCAGCGCTACCAGGACGGCATGGAAGACCAGATCGGCGCACTGGGCCTGATGCTGAACGCGCTGGTGCTGTTCAATACCAGGTACATGGACGCTGCCGTCACCCAGCTACGTGCCGAGGGGTTCGACGTCCGCGACGAGGACGTCGCCCGCCTCTCACCGTTCGTACGGCACCACATCAACATGCACGGCCGGTACTCCTTCCAGCTCCCCGATCTGCCCGGTGGCCTGCGGCCCCTGCGGGATCCGGAGGCCGACGACGACCGGTAACCGGTAAGTCGATCGGCTCCGGCGCATTGGTGCTGAGGCTCAAGAACTCTCACGGGTTTCGGTGTTCACCGGTGTGCGCGGAAGAACTCGGTGAGGTCGTGCGCAAGGAGCTCGGGTTCTTCGTGGGCGGCGAAGTGTCCGCCACGGGTCATGCGGCTGTACCTCGTGATGTTGTACGTGCGCTCGGCCCAACTCCGGGGCGGCTGGGTGAGGTCGGCTGGGAACAGGGCGAGGGCCGTGGGCACATTTACCCGCTCCACCCGCCTCGTCAGCCGCTGGGCGTATTCGTAGTAGGGCCGGAAGGAGGTCGAGATGGTGTGGGTGAACCAGTAGAGCGACGCCTGCGTGAGGAGGAAGTCGTCGCTGAACCGGGACGACAGGTCACCACCGCAATCGCTCCACGCACGGTACTTCTCGACGATCCAGGCAAGCAGCCCGGTCGGCGAGTCGGCCAGACCATAGCTCAGCGTGAGAGGGCGGGTGCTCTGTTCGTGCAGGTACCCGCCCTCTTCCGCGGACCACCCCGCGACGGAATCGAGGTACTCCTGTTCCTCTGGGGTGACACCGGCCGCGTCGTAGGCGACCGGACTGGCGATCGCCATCAGATGGATGCCCACCACGGCCTCGGGGTGAGCCTCGCCGAGCCGGGAGGTGATGCCGGCACCCAGGTCGCCCCCGTGCGCGGCGTAGCGGGCGAAGCCGAGTTCGTCGTGCATGAGCCGGTGCCAGATCTCATGTGTCTGCGGCTGCTTCGCGAGCGAGGGCCGCTGAGGTGAGAAGGCGAATCCGGGCAGCGAGGGGACGATGACAGTGAACGCGTCGGCGGCGTCACCCCCGTACCGCGAAGGCGTGGCCAGCCGGCGGGCGAGGGTGGTCAGTTCGAGGAAGGAACTGGGCCACCCGTTGGTCAGGACGATCGGCAGGGAGCCGGGGTGTTCGCCGTCGAAGCGCAGGTAGTGGACGGGGGTTCCGTCGATGTCTGCGAGGTGAGACGGCAGGGCGTTGATGGTGGCTTCGTGGGTACGCCAGTCGTAGTCGGAGGCCCAGTAAGTGACGAGGCGTCGTAGTTCGCCGGAGTCGGTGCCGGTCTCCCAGCCGGTGGCGGGCCAGGGGGTCGGCCAGCGTGTGTTGAGCAGCCGTGAGCGCAGTTCGTTCAGCTCGGCCTCGGGGACGGCGATCACGGGCGCGTGGCGGGTCATAGGAGTCTCCAGGGTTTCGTTCTCACATGACAGCGGTGCGTGCCTGGGCGTCGGAGCCGCTCTGCGTGCGCTTTTCGGGGGACCGGCGGGTGACACCTGCTATCACAGCGGACAGGGCCATGAGGATTGCGATGACGAGCAGGGCGTGCCCGACGGTGGTCCGGTTTGCGAGGAATCCGATGAGGGGCGGTCCGCCGACGAAGCCGCAGTATCCGATAGAGGTGATGACGCTGACGCGGCCGGCGGTACGAGCGGGCTCGTCGGCCCCGGCACTCATGGTGATCGGAAAGCCGAGCGCCGCACCCATCCCCCAGAGCAGACTTCCCGCGAACGCCAGTCCAGTGGACGGCCCAAGCGCGAAAAGGGCGACGCCGGTGGCGGTGACGGCGGCGGCTGTCCTAAGGACAGTGACCCGTCCGAACCGGTGGAGGACCGCCGGCCCGAGCCAGCGGCCGGCGGTGAGCGCGGTGAGGAACGAGGCGTACGCCAGCGTGCCGATCGTGGCGGTGACGTGGTGACGGTCGATGACCGAGACGCTGACCCAGTTACTGCCCGCCCCTTCCGCGACCGCGAAGGCCAGTGCGACGAGCCCGACCGCCACGGTGCGCGGTTCTCGCCACGCGCCCAGACCCGAGCGGGACATTTTCACCGGCGGTGGCACTGCGATGGGGCGCGCGGCGTGCTCAGGAAGGAAGTGCCGTGTCGCAGCGGGTATCGCCCCGGCGATGACCGCTGCGACCACGGCCACATGGATGCTTACCGGGACCCGCAGCGCGGTCATCAGCACACCGACCGCTGCACCGGCGACCGTACCGAGGCTGAACGCGGCAAAGAAGCGTGGCATGACGGGACGGCCGAGTTGCCGTTCGACGGACGCGGCGTGCACGGTCATCGCGACATCCCAGAAGCCCGTAGCCGCGCCGAGCAGGAACAGTCCGGCCACCAGCAGGGACGTCGAGAAGGGGTATCCGAGCGCGATGACGCCGAGGCTCGCGCTGACGAGCAGTGCCACGGCGGTGATGGCCCGGCGGGGGCCGATGCGTGTGACGACAGGTCCCGACAGGGGCAGCACGATCACGCCGCCGACGGCGATGGTGAGCAGCAGGAGTCCCAGTGATGCCGGGTCGAGGTGCAGCTGCGTGCGGATCCGGGGGAGCCGGGAGGACCACGTCGATCCGGCGAGCCCCAGACCGGCGAAGACCGCGTAGGTTGCCCTCGCCCCGGCCGTCACCTCTCGTGCTGTTGGCGCCGTCGGGAGGGTTGCAGACGCTCTGGTCACGATCCCGGTCGGCCGGCTGGGCCGAGAGTCCGGTCGATCGTGTCCCGCGTCCTCTCGCGCGACTCCGGCTCGGTTGTGAGCAGAGCGTGCATGATCATTCCCTCAAGCAGGGCGTCCAGGCGGGCGGCGCTGTCCGGGCCGGTGAAACGGGCCAGAACAGTGCGGCTGTCCGCCGTCCATTCCTGCGTCAGGGCTCGCAGTCCGGGGTTGCGGAGCGCCGCCAGGTGCAGCTCAAAGCCGAGGACCGCACTGCGGTGCCTGGCAGGACCTCCGTGGACGAGATCGACCAGGACCTCCACGAATTGCTCGTGCGTCTCGACGCTCTGGAACAAATTCTCGAACACCGCGGACTGCAGCTCGACATGCCGGGCGAACGCCTGCGTCTGGAGATCGGTCAAGCTGGCGAAGTGATAGGTGATCGACCCGAGCGGCACGCCGGCGCGGGCAGCGATGTGCCGATGCGTCGTCCCGGCCACCCCATGATCCGCAATGACGTCGAGAGTGGCGTCCAGGATGTGCGTCTTCCGGCCGGGGTCGTTGCGACGGGTCCGCCGCCCACCACCCGATCCACCGGAGGCCCGGCGCTCACCGCCGACCGCCTCCTTGGCCGTTTCACCTTCGGGAGGCTCCGCCGACGGCGGTTCGATGTGCAGCATGCGTACAAACGTACAAGCCTTAAGAACAGATGTACACATCAATGGATGCTCACAGCCGCCACGCCGCGGCATCACACCTGCACCTTCGGCATACGCACAACCGGCCGTTCGCCATGGTCTGCGGTCCGGACGGCTACCCTCACGCTCGCCTCGGCCCCGCCTGGCAAAGGAAGCACTGCGACTTCCGGTTGGGCGCACTCGACATCCACATCGGCAGCCACCACACGATCCAAGCTCCGCCAGCGGCCGCCCCGGATCAGCGCCTGCTGTCACCCGGCGCGATCAGGCTGGTGACTTCAGCGATCGCCTCCGGGGAGGGATGGAAGCACTTCCGTACGTTCTCGGGCTTCTTGTGCCGGGACGTCGCCATCAGCATCAGCAGGCTCGCCCCCGCCTCGCCGAGGTGCGTGAGCCCGGAATGCCGCCACTCGTGCAGATCCCGACCCGTGCCACTTTTGCCGCCGAGGGCGGTGTGCTCGTCCAGCAACATGCGGGCTTGCCCCTACGACAGCCGGACCAGCCCGGTGTCCGGGCACACGTCGCGCGGCGCGAGGACCTTGCCTGGGCCCGGCCTGCGGTGGGTGACGAACACCGGCCCGCGCGTACGACCCTTGAGCAGGCGGGGCAGCAGCCGGGCGGTGCCCGCGCCCCCGTACACGGTCTCCAGCACGAAGTCCTCGCGCATCGCGCCGCGGCGCCGGGTGCGCGGCCGGGCGCCCTTGGCCTTCACCGGGGCCCGGCGCCCGGCGAGGTCCAACTCCTGGATATGGACATTGCGGCGGGCGATCAGCCGGTCGGTGGCCATCTTCGAGCGGGCCGAGGTCTCAGAGTCCGGCGGAGTCATTCGACGGCCTCGGACCGATTTCACACCGCCCACGTGGTCACCAATTGCTGGAACGAAGAGCGGGGCCGGCTGCCTGCCGATCCCAGCCGGCGGACCTGTTGGCCGCAGCAGCAGGTGAGTCGAGACCGGTAGTCGGCTCCCCCGCCCAAGATCCGGACCATACACGGGCCAACTCCGTCCCTCGAATCTCGGAACTACCGTTTCCGCGGGTCAACGAAGCGTTGCGCGTGTACCGCCAGCAGACGAAGAACCTCCTCGTGTCGTACTCGCCGAAGAAGCTGGGCTTCTTCTAGGCCCAAACGAAGGGTGCCTGGCCCCAAACGAAGGGTGCCTGAACTGGGAGTTCTCCCAGTTCAGGCACCCTTCGTGGCGACCAGTCGAGGCAGAAACGGCCGCCATTCGAACTGACGTTCATATCTCCTCGGTCGTCCGGTCATCGACGACCGGATCGAAGTCCTCGGCGGTGGAGAGTCCGCAGCTCCCCGGAGCCGTGATCACGAGCGATCACCTTCCTGACCTGGGTGTTTCCTGGAAGATGAGCTACTTTGGCGTGCTCCTGCACACGTCGCCCAGTACCTCGTTCGCATTGAAACGCCGACGTCTGGAAGCCAAGTGGCCGCGCCGGGAACAGCCGGTCCGGTCGGCGCGGTTGCACCGACCGAGGGCTCGGCGCCGCACGGTCGGGGAACACGGAAACCACAAGATCGTCCGCCCCACCAGGATCCGGGCCCCAGGATCGCGGCGCGCCCGCCGCGTACGGGGACCAAGACGTATTTCTGCAGGAGGACTCTTCATGACCGACCGGCCCTTGACGCTCATGGCAGTGCACGCCCACCCCGACGACGAGGCCACCACGACCGGCGGGGTCCTCGCGCAGTACGCGGCGGAAGGCATCCGTACGGTTCTCGTGACGTGTACCGACGGCGGTTGCGGTGATGGACCAGGTGGTGTCAAGCCGGGCGATCCCGGGCACGATCCGGCGGCGGTCGTCCTGATGCGCCGTCAAGAACTCGAGGCGAGCTGCGACGTCCTGAAGATCAGCGATCTGGAGATGCTGGACTATGCCGACTCCGGGATGATGGGCTGGCCGAGCAATGACGCCCCCGGATCCTTCTGGCAGACCCCCGTGGAGGAAGGCGCGGCCCGGCTCGCGGAACTCATGCGGCACTACCGACCCGATGTGGTCGTCACCTACGACGAGAACGGTTTCTACGGCCACCCCGACCACATCCAGGCCCACCGCATCACGATGGCTGCGCTGGAGATGACCGAGCTGACACCGAAGGCGTACTGGACGACGATGCCCCGCTCGCAGATGCAGCGGTTCGGCGAGATCATCCGCGAGTTGAATCCTGACATGCCGGAGCCGGACCCCGCCGAGCTCGCCGAGATGGCCAAGCTCGGCCTCCCCGACGACGAGATCACCACCTGGGTGGACACCACCGCGTTCAGCGGCCAGAAGTTCGACTCGCTGGCCGCGCACGCCAGTCAGGGCGACAACATCTTCTTCCTCAAGATGGGCAAGGAGAGGTTCGGCGAGTTGATGGGCGTGGAGACCTTCGTCCGTGTGCAGGACGCCACCGGAGCGGCCGTACCCGAGAACGACCTCTTCGCCGGACTGCGCTGATCCACCCGACCGCCAGGCCGGTCGGCCCGACCGGCTTGGGAGGATTGGGAGGCCTGGATGCCGGGAGGCCTCCCTCGGGCCTGAGAAAACGCAGCGACCGCACGCCGCGATCGAGCGGGGCACACACCCGGAGGCTTCTCCACGTGAGTCCCGCTCCGTCAGCCCGCACTCCGTCAGCCCGCATCCAGGCCCTCGCCGGTCCCGCCACCATCAGCCGGTGGCCCATCAGGTCGCCCTCAACCACGCCTCCGTACTGCTGATCCGGCTGTGCGCGACCAACACCCGGGCGCCCAGGGCAAGATGGCCGCCCGCTGCCACACCCCCACCGACGCCTTCACCACCGCCTACTGATCCTGCCGCCCGCCCTACGACGCCGGCCGGCAGTCCGCGCCCGAGTACTGGACCGCCGTACTACGACACCTGTCCCGGCCCGCCGACGCCGACACGATCGAGGAACTGCGCCTCACCGACATCGACAGCTGGTCACGCGTCGACGAACGGATGGTCGCCTACGTCCAGTCCCTCCGCGATGTCGCCGAGGTCGCCCTGCTGTCCAACATCCCCGCCGACCACGCGGACGCCTTCCTCGCCGCGCAGCCCTGGCTGCACCAGCTGGACCACGTCGCCTTCTCCGGAAAGATCAAAGCGGCGAAACCGG
>NZ_JBLTJC010000064.1:0-38675 GCF_048158785.1 Streptomyces colwelliae
GCGGTGCGTGCCGTTCAGCCGCAGCGGCAGGGCGACGTTCTCGACGCAGGTCAGCTCCGGCACCAACTGCCCGAACTGGAAGACGAACCCGAACTCCGAGCGGCGCAGCGCGCTGCGCTGGGCGTCGTCAGCGTCCGACGCACTCCGCACCCGAAACCGACCCATCGACACTTGAGCCACTCTTGATCACTTCATCAGACACCGACGGACCAGCGATACCCGTGCCTCTCCAGCCCATCCCGTCCGCCCAGGTGACCCCGGCCGCGTCCTGGCGCATTCTTGCTGTGTCACCCACCCGGCGCCACAGGGACGAGGTAGAGCCCCAATGACTGGGAGTGCCGAGCGCGAGAAGGGGACGCCCGGACGGCTCGCCGAGCTGCTCGTCGACGCCTCGACGGAGGCGGTCGACGCGGCCGGCGGCCACTCCGGGGGCGTCTACCTGCGGTCGAGCACGCCCGGACTGCTGCGTCTCGCCGTCCTGGCGGGGCTGCCCGGGCCGCTGTTCCGCCCCTGGGGGCGGCTGCACGTCGACAGCAAGTTCCCCGTCGCGGACGCCTACCGGCTCGGCGTCCACGTGGTCCTGCCGAACGCCACCGAGACCATGCGCCGCTATCCCCAGTTCGCCGCGAGCCTGCCCTTCCAGTTCGGGTCCCTGTACGTGCCCGTCATCGGCGGGTCGACGACGTACGGCGTGCTGACCGTGCTGCGGCCCTCCGCCCCGGACGCCACCGAGGTGCTGTCCGGCCTGGACCGGATGACCCGGCTGGCCGAGGAGCTGGGCAGCGCGCTGGCCGAGCTGGAGGACGAGCACAAGGACGAGGACGGTCCGTACGTCGCCTGGGACGGTGAGCCCGTGTGCGTCCGGCCGGCGGCCACGCATCGCCCCGAGGGCCGTATGGCACGGTTCGCGTGGGATCCGAGGACGGCGGCCGTGACCGGGGACGGTTCCCTGCACGCCCTGCTGGGGGTGGACCCCGCGGAGATCCCCGGTACCGCGCAGGCACTCGCGGACGTCATGGCTCCGGGCGACGCGCACCAGGTCATGGCGGCGCTGCGGGCCACGGCCGCCGGGAAACCCCCGCCGCTGCCCCTGCGGGTGCGGGCGGCGGACGGTTCGGCCCGGCTGCTGGACCTGTGGACGCCCGCCACCGGGCCGCTCCCGCCGGACGGCGGATACCGGGTCAGCGGTGTCGTCATCGACCCGGGCGGCGCACCGATGGCCGACAGCGCGGCCGATCTGCTCCCGGACGGTGTGTTCTGTCTGGACCGGCTCGGTCTGGTCACGTACGCCAATCCGCGCGCCGCCCAGCTGCTGGGCCGGCCGCGCGAGGAGCTGCTGGGCCGCCCGCTGTGGGAGGGCGTGCCCTGGCTGAACCAGATCGGCTGCGAGGACCAGCTGCGCGGCGCCCTGCTGTCGCTGGGGCCGGTGCACTTCCACGTCCGGCGTCCGGACGAGCGGGAGCGGAGCGAAGGGCGGGCGCAGGAGCCGTACGAGAGCGACTGGCTCGCGATGGCCGTCCATCCGGGGCGGGACGGGCTGACGTGCACGGTCGCGCCGTCGACCCGGGTGGCGGGGCCGCCGCTGCCGCTGGTGCCCGTGCGCGCCGACGGGGACGGCGGTCCGGACAACGGCGTCACGTCGCTGGCTCCGCTGTACCGGCCGATCGTGCTCGCCATCGCGCTGACGGAGGCGGTCACCGCCCGCCAGGTGTCCGCGGTCGTCATGAAGGAGCTGCTGCCCGCGTTCGGCGGCCGGCGGCTCGCGATCTATCTGCTCCAGGAACGGCATCTGTACCTGGCCTGGGAGACCGGCTTCCCGCAGGGTTTCCTCGCCCCGTTCGACGGCGTCGGTCTGGACGCCCGGCTGCCCGGGGTCGAGACCCTCACCACCGGACGCCCGCTCTTCTTCGACTCCATGCAGCAACTGGAGGACGCCTACCCGGGCATCCCGCTGGACGCGGAGGTCGGAGCCCGCGCGTTCCTGCCGCTGATCGCGTCCGGCCGGCCGGTCGGCTCCGCCATCCTCGGCTTCGACCGGTCCCGCGACTTCAGCTCCGAGGAGCGCGCGGTGCTCACCGCCCTCGCCGGGCTGATCGCCCACGCGATGGAGAAGGCCCAGCGCTACGACTCGGAGGCCGCCCTCGCCCGCGGCCTCCAGCAGGCCCTCCTCCCCCGCCGGCTCTCCGCCCACCCGCAGGTGGAGACCGCGGGGCGCTATCTGCCGGGCACACAGGGCATGGAGGTGGGCGGCGACTGGTACGACGTCGTCGAGGCCGGTGACGGTCTGGCCCTGGTCATCGGCGACGTCCAGGGGCACGGTGTGCAGGCCGCCGCCACCATGGGTCAACTCCGCAGCGCCGTAAGGGCGTTCGCGCTCGGCGACCGGCCGCCCGACGAGGTGATGAGCGGCACGAACCATCTCCTCATCGACCTCGACCCGGGTCAGTTCGCGAGCTGCTGCTACCTCCGGCTGGACCCGGCGAGCGGGCTGGTCCGGGTCGCCCGCGCGGGGCATCCGCCGCCGCTGATACGTACGCCGGACGGCCGCACCCGCATCTGGGACATACCCGGGGGCGTGGTCCTCGGGGTGGACCCGCACGCCCAGTACCCGGTGGCGGAGCTGCGACTGGAGCCCGACTCCATCCTCGCGCTCTACACGGACGGCCTGGTCGAGCGGCCCGGTGTCGACATCGACGACGGCATCGCCGCCTTGCGTGTCGCCCTCGCGAAGGCGGGTGGGCCCGCCGCGCGGACAGGCGGGCGGTCCCTGGCCGGTGTCGCCGACCGGCTCACCGCGAAGGCCCGGCACGCGGCCGACCGTCCCGACGACATCGCGCTGCTGCTCGCAGCCCGCCGCGCCAAGCCCGGTGGGCACCCGTGATCCACACGGGTCGGCTGCGGCCTGTCACCCGGTGTGACGCCCCTCGCCTCCTGAGGTCAGGCAGTGTAGACATGGGCACATGGTCCGCCTGACGGGTCGGCCCAGGGCCCGGTCGACCCACCGCCCCGACGGTCTGCGCGCGCAGCGCCCGTACGACCGTGCCCGTCGGGCGCGCGAACACCGGCACCGGCGGTCCGGGCTGGGCGGCCGCAGCGTCGCCGGTCAGGTGTTCATGCTCCAAGTGGTGATCGTGCTGCTGCTGGTCGTGTCGGCCGTGGTGGCGCAGGTCCTTCAGGTGCGGCACGACAGCACGCAGGAGGCCCGCAACCGGTCGGTGGCCGTCGCCGAGACCTTCGCCAACGCGCCGGGCACGGTCGCCGCCCTGCGCAGCGCGGACCCCACGGCGATCCTCCAGCCGAGCGCCGAGGCCGCGCGCAAGACGTCCAAGGTCGACTTCATCGTCGTGATGAACACCGAGGGGATCCGCTACACCCACCCCAAGCCGGACCGCATCGGCAAGAAGTTCGTCGGGGACATCGCCCCCGCGCTGGCCGGGCACGTCGTCACCGAGGAGCTCACCGGCACCATCGGACCGCTGGTGCAGGCCGTGGTCCCGATCCGGGGCCCCGGCGGCACCGTCGTGGGCCTGGTGTCGGCCGGGGTGACGAAGGCGAACGTCGGCGGCGCCGCCGACCAGCAGCTGCCGCTCCTGATGATCGCCGCGGGCGCTGCCCTCATCCTCGCCCTCGGCGGGACGGCGCTGGTCACCAGACGCCTTCAGCACCAGACCCATGGCCTGGGCCCGCACGAGATGACCCGGATGTACGAGCACCACGACGCGGTGCTGCACTCCGTGCGCGAGGGCGTGATCATCGTCAGCGGCGAGGGCCGGCTGCTGCTCGCCAACGACGAGGCGCAGCGCCTGCTCGACCTGCCCGAGAACGCCGAGGGACGCCTGGTCCTCGACCTCGGACTCGACCCTGACATGACCGCCCTGCTGGCTTCCGCGCGGGTCGCGACGGACGAGGTGCACCGGGTCGGCGGCCGGCTCCTCGCCGTCAACCAGCGCCCCACCGACCTGGAGGGCGGCCCGCCCGGCAGCGTCACCACGCTCCGCGACTCCACGGAACTCCGCGCCCTCTCCGGCCGCGCCGAGGTCGCCCGCGAACGCCTCAACATGCTCTACGACGCCGGAGTGGCCATCGGCACCAGCCTGGACGTGACCCGCACCGCCGAGGAACTCGGCGAACTGGCCGTCCCCCGCTTCGCGGACTTCGTCACGGTCGACCTCTACGACGCCGTCCTGAGCGGCGAGGAGCCGCAGCCCGGCACCGAACTGCGCCGCACGGCGTACAGCGGCGTCCGGGACGACGCCCCGCTCTACCCGGTCGGCAAGCAGATCCAGTTCGTGGCGTCCTCCCCGCAGGCGATCAGCCTCGACACCGGGGAGGCGGTCGTCGAACCCCGGTTGAGGGACGCCCCCGGCTGGCTCACCCAGGACCTGGAGCGCACCGCGCAGGTCGTCGAGTACGGCATCCACTCGCTGATCACCGTGCCGCTGCGGGCCGGGGCCCTCATCCTCGGCGTGGTCAACTTCTGGCGCTCCGACAAGCCCGAGCCCTTCGACGAGGAGGAGCTGGCACTCGCCGAGGAACTGGTCGCCCGCGCCGCCGTGTCCATAGACAACTCCCGCCGCTACACCCGCGAGCACGGCATGGCGGTGGCCCTCCAGCGCAGTCTGCTGCCCCGCCGCATCCCCGAGCTGACCGCCCTTGATGTCGCCTACCGCTATCTGCCCGCGAAGGCCGGGGTCGGCGGCGACTGGTTCGACGTCCTGCCGTTGTCCGGCGCCCGGGTCGCGCTGGTCGTGGGGGATGTCGTAGGGCACGGTCTGCACGCGGCAGCGACCATGGGACGGCTGCGCACGGCGGTCCACAACTTCTCCGCGCTGGACCTTCCGCCGGACGAACTCCTGGGCCTGCTGGACGAGTTGGTCAGCCGGATCGACCAGGACGAGACGACCGAGGACAGCAACGCCCCGGTCACCGGAGCCACCTGTCTGTACGCGATCTACGACCCGGTGACCCTGCGCTGCACCGTCGCCCGCGCCGGCCATCCCCCGCCCGCCCTCATCCTGCCGGACGGCACCGTCGAGTTCCCCGACGTCCCCGCCGGCCCCCCGCTGGGCCTCGGCGGACTCCCTTTCGAGACGGCCGAGTTGGAGCTGGCCGAGGGCAGCCGGCTGGTCCTGTACACGGACGGCCTGGTCGAGGACCGGGAGCGGGACATCGACGTGGGCCTGGAGCTGCTGCGCACCGCGCTCACCGACTCCGGCGACTCGCCCGAGGACACCTGCCGGGCCGTCCTCGACTCGGAGTTGTCGGTACGGCCGAGCGACGACATCGCCCTGATCGTCGCCCGCACCCGCGCGCTGGGCGCCGACCACATCGCCGAGTGGCGCGTCCCGTCCGACCCGGCGGCCGTGGCCGACATGCGTGCCTCGGTCACCCGCCAACTCACCCACTGGGGCCTGGACGAGCTGACGTTCACCACCGAACTGATCCTCAGCGAACTGGTCACCAACGCCATCCGCTACGGCAACGACCCCGTACGCGTCCGCCTGTTGCGCGACCGCACCCTCATCTGCGAGGTCTACGACGGCAGCACCACCTCGCCGCATCTGCGGTACGCGGCGATGACGGACGAGGGCGGCCGGGGCCTGTTCCTGGTGGCTCAGCTCTCGGAGCGCTGGGGCACCCGGTACACCCCGGCGGGCAAGGTCATCTGGGCCGAACAGGCGTTGTGAGTCCGGGCCCGGGGTGAACATCCGCCCCGGGCCCGGCACTTCGGCCCCTACTCGTCGATCGCCGCCCCGAAGTTCGCTCCCTTCGCCGCGCCGCCGAGGTCCGCCGCGCTGTACAGCGAGGAGCCTTCGGCGAGCAGACCGTTGGGACCCGCGGGCAGCAACCACGCATAGCCGTCACCGGAGTTCTCGCCCGGTGCCGAGGCGACCAGTTCGGAGCGGCCGTCCGCGTCCGTGTCCGCGAGCCGGACCTGGCTGCCCCAGTAGTCGTCGGCCTCGGCGGTGCCGGGGATGTTCGCGGTGTTCTGGTCGAAGGACTGGGCGCCGGCCGCGGTCACGCCGTCGCGTGAACCGCGCAGCAGCCAGACGGCGCCCGCGTCCTGGACGGTGCCGATGTCCTCGCCGGGCGCGCCGACGGCCACGTCCGCGTATCCGTCGCCGTTCACGTCGCCGACGGACAGGTCGTTGCCCCAGCCGTCACCGTGCTCCGAAGTGCCGGGCACGCCCGGGGAGTTCTGGGACCACCAGTCGGCGAGGTCGGCGGGACCCTCCGAACCGCCGTAGTAGACACCGATCTTGCCGCCGGCGTCGCCCTCCGCCTCGTCGTCGGCGCTGCTGAGCTGGCCGAGGACGAGGTCGTCGTAGCCGTCGCCGTTGATGTCGCCCGACGCGGTGCCGAGGCCGCCGTTCAGGTCCTGACGGTACGTCAACTCGGTCTCGCCGCCCGCGTAGAGGGCCGACCAGCCCTGCTGGTAGTCGTCGTCGGGGCTGTAGCCGGAGATGACCAGGTCGGCGAAGCCGTTGCGGTCGTAGTTGCCGGTGGTGAGGTAGGCGGGCTGGATGCGGTGGCCGCCGGGCTGGGTGGTCGTGTTCAGGGTGCCCATCAGGTGCAGGATGTCGGTGTGGTAGGCGAAGATCTGGGCGCCGTTGTCGTCGAGGACGGCCATCTCGTCGGCGTCGGTGGCGCCGGTGAAGCGGGCCGCCGCCACGGACTGCCCGAACCGGGCGCCCGCGGCGGGCTTGGTGGAGGTGAAGGAGGCGTTCGCCTCGGCGCCCAGGCCGGCCTTGGAGCCGTAGAGGACGGTGACGCGGCCGGCGTTCTCGAGGCTGCCCTCGTCCTCGCCGGGCGCGCCGATGATCGCGTCGTCGTAGCCGTCGCCGTCCACGTCGCCGGTGGCGATCGCCTGGCCGAAGGAGTCGTAGGTCTCCGAGGTGCCGGGGACGCCGGGCGTGGACTGGCTGATGACGGCCGTGTGGCCCTTGGGGACGGTGTTGTTGGTGGCGATGCCGTTCGGGGCGCCGTACTGGACGGTGACGTAGCCGGCGCCCTGCTTGCCGTCGACGGTGCCGTCCGGGGCGCCGATCAGGACGTCGTCGTAGCCGTCCCCGTTGAAGTCGCTGTTGCGGTCGACGGCGCTGGTGCCGCCGGGGACGCCCGCGTAGCTGGCCGGTGCGGCGACGATGCCGGCGCCGGCCAGGAGCAGGAAGGTCGCGGACGCGACGGCGGCGGAGACCTTCTTGCGTGACACGTTCGTCATGATGTGTTCCCCCGTGGATCAAATGTGTTGCGGTCACCGGGTTCGACACGAGACATGCCACGGTAGTTGTGGTGCCCCGGTGTGCTGTGACACCTCGGTGACACTTGTTGCGCGACCTGAACAAGGGGAGCCGAACTCAGCCGAGGGCCTTGTCCAGGTTGAACGCGGCGCTGATCAGGGCGAGATGGGTGAACGCCTGGGGGAAGTTGCCCTGTTGCTCACCGGTGCGGCCGATCTCCTCGGCGTACAGGCCGAGATGGTTGGCGTAGGTGAGCATCTTCTCGAAGGCGAGGCGGGCCTCGTCGACGCGGCCGGCGCGGACCATGGCCTCGACGTACCAGAAGGAGCAGATCGAGAACGTGCCCTCGTCGCCACGCAGGCCGTCGGGGCTGGCCTGCGGGTTGTAGCGGTAGACGAGGGAGTCGGAGACGAGTTCCTCGGTCAACGCGTCCAGCGTGGAGAGCCACTTGGGGTCGGTGGGGGCGATGAACTTCGCCAGCGGCATCATCATGAGTGCGGCGTCGAGGACATCGCTGCCCTCGTACTGGACGAAGGCCTGGCGCTTGGCCGACCAGCCGCGGTCCATGATGCGGCGGTAGATGGTGTCGCGGCACTGGAGCCAGTGCGGCAGATCGGCGGGCAGACCGCGGCGGTTGGCGAGGCGGATCGCGCGCTCGATCGCCACCCAGCACATCAGCCGTGAGTAGAGGAAGTTCTTGCGTCCGCCGCGGGTCTCCCAGACGCCCTCGTCGGGCTGGTCCCAGTTCTCGCAGACCCAGTCGACGAGGGCGCACACGTCGTCCCACTGGTCGCTGGAGATGGGCTCGGCCCACTTGTCGTAGAGGTAGATGGAGTCGATCAGGGCGCCGTAGATGTCGAGTTGGAGCTGATCGGAGGCGGCGTTGCCGATGCGCACCGGGGCGGATTTCTGGTGGCCTTCGAGGTGCGGGAGTTCGTGTTCGGTGAGTTCGGTGCGGCCGTCGATGCCGTACATGATCTGGAGCGGGCCGGAGGGGTTGCCGTCGCCGGGGCTGATGTAGCGGGTGACGAACTGCATGAACGCCTTGGCCTCGCCGGTGAAGCCGAGGCGGAGGAGGGCGTAGACGCAGAAGGCGGCGTCGCGGATCCAGACGTAGCGGTAGTCCCAGTTGCGCTCGCCGCCGAGCTGCTCGGGGAGGCTGGTGGTGGGGGCGGCGACGATCGCGCCGGTGGGGGCGTAGGTCAGCAGTTTGAGGGTGAGGGCGGAGCGGTGGACCATCTCGCGCCAGCGGCCCCGGTAGCGGGACTGGGAGAGCCAGCGGCGCCAGTAGGCGACCGTCGAGGCGAACTCGTCCTCGGCCTCCTGGCGTGCGCAGGGGCGGGAGGTCACCTCGCCGTCGACCTGGTCGAGGGCGAACACCTCGGACTCGCCCTCGTCGAGCTTGAAGTCGGCCCACACGTCGACGCCGTCGCACTCCAGGGGGACGGTGGCGGTCAGCGCGAGGGACCTCTCGGCGGACTCGAAGAGGGCGACGTCGTCGACCATCCGCGCGGTGTGCGGCGAGGCGCCGTAGTCGAACCTCGGGGCGACCCTGGTCCGGAAGGGGACCGAGCCGCGCACGCACAGCACGCGTCGGATCAGCCGGTGCCGGGCGGACTCGTCCGTCTCCCCGGTCACCGGCATGAAGTCCTGGACCTCGCCGACGCCCTCCTCGGTGTAGAACCGGGTGATCAGGACGTTGGTGTCGGGGAAGTAGAACTGCTTGGTGCGGGCGGGCACGGCGGCGGCGAGCTCGAAGGAGCCGCCGCGTTCCGCGTCCAGGATCGCGGCGAAGACGCTGGGGGCGTCGAAGGACGGGCAGCAGTACCAGTCGATCGTGCCGTTCGTGCCCACCAGGGCCACGCTCCGCAGATCGCCGATCAGTCCGTGCTCGGCGATGGGCAGATATCCGGGTCCGGTGGGGGTGTCCTGCTCGGGCGGGGTCTCGACCATCGCGGCAGCCTCCCTGGTTCGGGCCCGCGCGGGCCGGTTCCAGCTTAGGTTCAGGTTCTCGATCGGCCACTCTTCCGGATGCACACTGGGGATGGGCGGGGAATCGTGGGAGTGGGACCCACGGCACGTCCCCGGTCTCGACGAGGAGGCACCATGTCGACAGCACAACCCGATGAAGACGCCGACCGCGTCACCCCGGACGCCCTGCTGCACACCCGCACCGGTACGGAGGTGACTCCGGAGGACGTGGTCCTGGCGGCCGGCCGGGATGTCACCCCGGCGAATCTGGAGTGGGCCCGGCGGAAGATCGCGACGGAGGGGGCGGCGGCGCTGGACAAGTTGCTGCCCTAGCGGTCCCCGTCATCGCCGGCACCGCGATCCGCGCCGGTGAGCACCGCGTCGACAGGACCGGCGGGCCTGGCGGATGCCACCCGGGACGACGCCCCCGGAGCACTTCGCGAGGCGCGGTAGCGAGTTCGTCGACACCTGGTTACCGGTTCGGTCTTTCGGAGGAGGCGCCCGGGCTGACAGACTCCGGAGGTGCCCGACTTCGACATGCTTGTCATCGGTTCAGGACCGGGTGGCCAGAAGGCCGCCATCGCCGCGGCCAAGCTCGGCCGCCGGGTCGCCGTCGTAGACCGCCCCGACATGGTCGGCGGGGTCTCCATCCACACCGGGACCATCCCCTCCAAGACGCTGCGCGAGGCGGTGCTGTATCTCACCGGCCTCACCCAGCGCGATCTGTACGGGCAGAGCTACCGCCTGAAGGACGACATCACCGTCGGCGACCTCACCGCGCGCACGCAGCACGTGGTCAGCCGCGAAGTGGACGTCATCCGCAACCAGTTGTCCCGCAACCAGGTCTCCCTGTTCGCCGGCACGGGCCGCTTCGTCGACCCGCACACCATCGCCCTGACCGATGTCACGGGCCACGAACGGCTGTTGACCGCGGAGCACATCATCATCGCCACCGGCACCCGCCCCGCGCGGCCGGACACCGTCGAGTTCGACGGGCAGACCATCATGGACTCGGACAACGTCCTGGACCTGCCGCGGGTCCCACGGTCCATGGTCATCGTCGGTGCGGGCGTCATCGGTATGGAGTACGCCTCCATGTTCGCCGCGCTCGGCAGCAAGATCACCGTGGTGGAGAAGCGCGCCGGGATGCTCGACTTCTGCGACCTGGAAGTCATCGAGTCGCTCAAGTACCACCTGCGGGACCTCGCCGTGACCTTCCGCTTCGGGGAGACCGTCGCCGCCGTCGAGCGGCACACCAACGGCACGCTGACCGTCCTGGAGAGCGGCAAGAAGATCCCGGCCGACGCCGTGATGTACTCCGCCGGCCGGCAGGGTCTGACCGACGAACTCGACCTGGACAAGGCCGGGTTGTCCGCCGACCGGCGCGGCCGGATCGACGTCGACGAGAACTTCCGTACCGCTGTGCCGCACATCTACGCCGTCGGCGACGTCATCGGCTTCCCGGCCCTGGCGGCGACCTCGATGGAACAGGGCCGTACGGCGGCTTACCACGCCTGTGGCGAGGCGGTGCACCGGATCGACGACCGGCAGCCGATCGGCATCTACACCATCCCGGAGATCAGTTTCATCGGGAAGACCGAGGACCAACTCACCGAGGAGTGCGTGCCGTTCGAGGTCGGCATCTCCCGCTACCGCGAACTCGCGCGCGGCCAGATCATCGGCGACTCGCACGGCATGCTGAAGCTGCTGGTCTCCCCCACGGACCGCACCCTGCTCGGTGTGCACTGCTTCGGTACCGGCGCCACGGAACTCATTCACATCGGCCAGTCGGTCATGGGCTGCGGCGGCACGGTCGACTATCTCGTGGACGCGGTCTTCAACTACCCGACGCTCGCCGAGTCTTACAAGGTCGCCGCCCTCGACGCGACCAACAAGCTGCGGCACATCGACCGGCTCGGCGACTGACCGTTCACAGGAGATTACTCGCTGGTCAATCTTGAAAGGTCAAGAGGTACGGCTATCATCACACCCACACACGGTGTGACCGTCCGCCGACGCAGCGGTTCAACGGGTATCCACCATTCCCTACTTGTTGTTCCGACCGGCCACTGACCCGAGGCCATCCCTCTCCGGGTCCGGGGCCGGTTCGCGCAACCCCCCACGTCGTGCAAGACGGAAAGCAGCGCATCCATGAGCAACAACAGGGGCAGAGGGCTACAGGCCAATGCCCTCGGTACGTTCGACACCGTGGTGATGGCCGTGGCGGGCAGCGCCCCGGCGTACTCGCTGGCCGCGACCACGGCGGTCCTGGTCGGCGCGGTGGGGCTGGCCAGTCCGGCGGCGCTCCTCTACTGCGCGATACCGATGCTGGGCATCGCGCTGGCGTTCAGCTATCTCGGCCGTATCGACGTGAATGCGGGGGCGAGTTACTCCTGGGTGGGCCGCACCCTCCACCCCTTTCTCGGCTTCATCAGCGGCTGGGCCCTGGTGGTCTCCGCGACCATCTTCATGGTCGCCGGATCACTGCCCGCCGGGTCGATGACGCTGTCCCTCTTCGATCAAGACCTCGCGGACAACACGGCGTTGTCGACGGTGGTGGGCGCCGCCTGGTTCGTGATCATGCTGCTCGTGGTGCTCGGCGGGGCCCGGCTCACGGTCCGGGCCCAACTCCTCATGTCCGGCGTCGAGTTGGGCATCCTGGCGCTGTTCGCGGTGTTCGCCCTCGTCCACACCGACAACGCCCGCGCCTTCGACTGGTCCTGGCTGGGCTTCAGCCACTTCGACGGGGTGTCCGGCTTCGCGTCGGGCGCGCTCATCGCCGCGTTCTACTACTGGGGTTGGGACGTCACCAGCAACCTCAGCGAGGAGACCCGCAACAGCCGTCGTACGACCGGACTCGCGGGCCTGATCGGCGTCGGCATCGTCTTCCTGCTCTTCGAGGTGTTCACCATCGCGGTGAACATCATCCTGACCTCGCGGCAGATCGAGAGCAACGACGCCAACGTGCTGGCCGTGCTGGGCGACGAGCTGTGGCCGGGCTGGGGCGGCAAGTTGCTCATCGTGTCGGTGATGCTGTCGACCATCGCCACCCTGGAGACCACCCTCATCCAGGTCACGCGTTCGCTGTTCGCGATGGGCCGCGACCGTACGATGCCGGCCGCACTCGGCAAGGTGCACCGCACGTGGAACACCCCGTGGGTCGCCATCACCGTGGTCGGCGGAGTGGCGCTGGTGATGTTCATCGCCTCGAACGCGCTCGGTTCGGTGGGCGAGATCCTCTCCGACGCGATCTCGGCGATCGGTCTGCAGATCGCCGTCTACTACGGCCTGGCGGGCCTCGCGGTGGTCGTCGCGTACCGCAAGATGCTGTTCAAGTCCGCGGCGAACTTCCTCTTCGGCGGGCTGTGGCCGCTGTTCGGCGCCCTGTTCATGTTCTGGATCTTCGTCGAGTCGCTGGGCAGCCTGAGCGACGCGGCGATCGCCATCGGCATCGGCGGACTCGCCGTAGGGCTGGTCCCGATGCTCTGGTACTGGAAGCAGGGCAGCGACTACTACCGGCCCGCGCGCCTCGACGCGACGCACACCGTCGAGACGGACTACGTCCCGGACGACTTCGTGCCCGAACAGTCCCGGGTCCATCAGGGTCTCCCCACCGACTTCTGAGGGGCACCCGATGGCGCGAGACCGCTACACCCCCGACTTCGACCCGGACTGCGGGGACGCTCCCCTCAGTTCGGCCCGCCAGGACATCGTCATCGGCCGTTGGCAGGGCCTGCGGGACCTGCTGCGGAACACCGGCGCGCACTGGCTCGGCCGGGGCCACCGGATCCGGACGCTCGCGCAGGCCTGCGCGAGCAGTTCGACGGTCGAGTCGTGGCTGGCCGCCGAGCCCCACAGCGGCGACGCGCTCACGCTGCGCGCGGCGACGGAGACGGCCCGGGCGTTCAACGTGGCCATCGCGGCGGGCCGGGGCGTGCCGATCGACCGGAACCGTATCGACGCCGCCGTCATGGCCTGCCTCCAGGCCTCGGAGGCGTACCCGGACGACCCCACCCCGTGGATCTCCCTGATCTCCGTGGCCCGTCTCTATCCGTCAGGCGTACGACGCCAGGAACTCGCCCGCTGGTGGGACGAGTTGCACCGGCGCGACCCCTACAGCGTCGAGGGCCACCTCCAGGTCCTCCACTACTACTCCTCCCGCTGGCACGGCAGCCACGGCCTCATGTACGACTTCGCCCGCGACGCGGCGGGCGTCGCACCGCCCGGCTGCACCCTGCCGGTGCTCGTGCAGTACGCCCGCGTCGAGGAGTACCGCTACGCCCTCGACGCCGCGAAGGGCCATCAGGCGGCGGTGGGTCTCGGCCAGCACTGGACGCACGACGGCGCCGTCAGCGACGTACGCCGCACCTGGCAACGCTGGATCACCGCGCGCGAGGACGGCCCCTTCCCGCCCGGCGAACTCCGCGACCTCAACTACCTTGCCCACGCGGCCTGTTACGCGGGCACGAAGGACATCTCGACGGCGATCCTGGCCATGATGGGCCGCCGGGCGACGACGACTCCGTGGTCGTACACCGGGGACGCGGAGAAGCAGATCGTGAAGTGGCGGAAGGAGTTGGGGGTGCGGACGTGACAGCGGGGGTGGCACACGGACTGGTTCCGCACCGCTGAACGGCGGCTACTCCGCGGGCCGTTCCGCCGGTTGGGCCAGGCTCGCCGTCCACTTGTCCTCGATGCGGCCGAACTTCCACACCAGCAGGGCCACGATCCAGGTCGCGAAGAAGAGGCCGACGATGAGGAAACCGATGACGTTGAGGTCGAGGCCCGCGACCCAGTCCCAGAAGAAGCCGTGGAGGTCGAGCTTCTCGGCGAACAGGCCCAGGAGTTCGACCGTGCCGATGATCAGGGCGACGGCGACGGACAGGCCGGTGATCGTGAGGTTGTAGTAGACCTTGCGGACCGGCTTGGAGAAGGCCCAGCCGTAGGCGAAGTTCATGAACGTGCCGTCGATCGTGTCGAGCAGCGACATGCCGGCGGCGAACAGGACCGGCAGGCACAGGATCGCGTACCAGGGCAGGCCGGACGCGGCGCCCGAACCGGCGAGGACCAGCAGCGCGATCTCCGTCGCCGTGTCGAAGCCGAGGCCGAACAGCAGGCCCAGCGGGTACATCTGCCAGGACTTGGTGATCGACTTCATGAAGCGGCCGAGGATGCGGTTCATGAAGCCGCGGTTGTTCAACTGCTCTTCCAGCGCGGCCTCGTCGTAGTGGCCCGAGCGCATCTGGCGGAACACCTTCCAGATGCCGGCCATGATGACGAGGTTGATGCCGGCGATGACGTAGAGGAACGTGCCCGAGACGGTCGTACCGATGAGGCCGGTGACGTCGTGGAGTTGGGAGTTGTCGTCGCGGACCGGGTTGGCCAGGGCCTTCACCCCGAGGGAGAGCAGGAGGGTCAGGCCGAAGACGATGCTGGAGTGGCCGAGGGAGAACCAGAAGCCCACCGACAGCGGCCGCTGTCCCTCGCTCATCAGCTTGCGGGTCGTGTTGTCGATCGCCGCGATGTGGTCCGCGTCGAACGCGTGCCGCATGCCGAGCGTGTACGCGGTCACGCCCATGCCGATGCCGAAGGACTTCTCACCGACGCTGTAGTGCCCCGGCGCCACGATCCACACGAGCGTGAACCAGCCGATCACATGCAGCCCCAGCACGAACGCGGCCATCCCGCCGACCCGGGTCCACTCCTGCCGCGTCATGGACGTGCGGACGCGGTACCAGAGCGACGGCCGCGAAGCCGCGGCCGCGGCAGGGAGGGTCGGGGTGGACTCGGGGGCGTACGTCATCGAGGAGGGTCTCTCTGCCGGGTACAGGTACGGGCGTGAGCATGGCGAGCATGACTGCGCGGCTGCCGCGAGCAACCTTGTGCCATCCTCCCGTACCTGCAACCCATTCGCAGTAACGGTCGGCAAAGACCACGACAGGTCTTGCCCAAAGGGAGGAAAAATCCCTGGTCAGGCCGCCATCAAACCCCTGCCGAGCCAGTCCTTCGTGTCCTTCACACCCGGCAGCGCGTAGAAGTAGCCGCCGCCCGTCGGGGAGATGTAGTCGACCAGGGGCTCGTCGATGAGTCGCGTCTGGGTGGCCTCGAACTGCCGCCGCACGTCCTGCTGGTAGCAGCAGAAGACCAGGCCCATGTCGAGGTTGCCGACGGCGTCGATACCCCGGTCGTAGTTGTAGCCGCGGCGCAGGATGCGCGAGGTGTCGGTGGCCGCGGTGCGCGGATTGGCGAGGCGGATGTGGGCGTCGAGCGGGATCGCCGCGCCCTTGGGGTCCTTGGCGTAGTGCGGGATGTCCGTCTCCTTGGCGCCGTCCAGCGGGGCACCGGTGTCCTTGCGGCGGCCGAACATCAGCTCCTGCTCGCTGAGCGAGACCCGGTCCCAGAACTCGACGAGCATGCGGATGATCCGGATCACCTGGTAGCTGCCGCCGCTCGCCCAGGCCGGCTCGTCCTGTCCGGCGCCGACCCAGATCAGCCGGTCGGTCTCGCGGGTCGACTTCACGTCCGGGTTGGCTATGCCGTCCTTGAAACCGAGCAGGTTGCGCTGGGTGCCGGTGGGGCGCGGGGTGTTCTGGAAGCCGTCGATGCGCCACTTGATCTGCATGGCGCCCCGGGTGTGCCGGGCGATGTCCCGCAGCGCGTGCAGCACGGTGTCCTGGCGGGCGCCGCACACCTGGAGCGACAGGTCGCCGTGGCACTCGGCGGCGCGCAGGTTGTCGTTCGGGAACGTCTTCATCGGCGTCAGCCGGCGCGGTTTCGCCTTGGCGAGTCCGTAGCGGTCGTCGAAGAGGGACGCGCCCACACCGACGGTGACCGTGAGGGCGTCGGCGGGGACGTCCGGTCCGAGGATGCCGTTGTCGGCGGGCGGCGCGCCGACGCCGAGGTCGGCGGGGGTGCCGCCGGAGGTGAGGAAGCGGGCGCGTTCGGTGATCGTGCGCAGCAGGTCGGTCAGTTCGGCGCGGTTGTCGGCGATCACGTCGAGGGAGACGAAGGTCGCGGCGGCCGGGGCGGGGGTGAGGATGCCGGCCTGGTGGGTGCCGTGGAAGGGCACTTTGGCCGCGTTCGTGGTGTCGGCCGCCTGCGCCTCGGCCGAGCCGCCGGTCTCGGCGAGCGCGAAGGCTCCGCCGGCCAGCACCGCTCCGGCGGCCCCGGCACCGAGCGCCGTCCGGACGAAGGAGCGACGGCCGGCTCCGGCCGGGCAGCCCGGGGTTTCAGCAGACTGCATCGGACGGTTCCCCTCGCTACGGCTGTTCTGGGTGCTGCGGGTGTTCTCGGTACCGCTCGTGTTCTCAGTACCGCGTGCGTCCTCGGTACCGTTTGTGTTCTCGGTGCTCATCAGGCGGACTTCCTGATCTCCAGCAGGTCCGGCACCGGTGCCAGGTCCTCCAGCAACTGCCCGGTGGCGCCGTCAAGTTGGGCCTTCGCCGTCTCGTCCAACTCCTCGACGGGTGTCCAACTGCCACCCCGGTGCGCCGAGTCCAGCAGCTTCTGCACACGGGCGATGTCGGCGTCCACGGCGGGCAACAGCTTCGGGGACTCCTTGGTC
This sequence comes from Streptomyces colwelliae, assembly GCF_048158785.1. NCBI lineage: Bacteria > Bacillati > Actinomycetota > Actinomycetes > Kitasatosporales > Streptomycetaceae > Streptomyces > Streptomyces colwelliae. The sequence goes on from NZ_JBLTJC010000064.1 coordinate 16,777, forward strand.
AGCAGCGGCTTTAGTACGGTGAGCAGCTCGCGGGTGCCGGCGAGGTTGCTGTCGACGGTCGCGAGGTTGGTGCCGCTGCCCTCGTCGGTGTCGCCGGTCAGCTCGAACTGCAGGGCGTTCTCCAGGATTTCGTGGGCCCGCAGCGGCAGATCCCCGGGGTCGAAGTCCTGGGTGGGGAACGCCTTCCGCAACCCCGCGACCGCGACGGCGAGTTGCTTCGCGGGCACCTTCAACTCACCCGCCGACTGCCCGTGCCAGAGCCCGTACTCGATGCGGTGGAAGCCCGCGAAGTCCTTGTCCTGGACTCCCCCGGCCAGCCCGTCGGCCCTGCCGTTGATCTTCTGGTCGAAGTCCTCGAAGGTGCCGTAGGCCGCGCCGAGGGAGGAGTACGTGCGGTGCGCGGTCAGCCAGTCGGTGCGCGCCTTGGCGAGGTGGTTGGCGGCGATGTCGTCGCTGAGCTGCCCGGTCTGGGTGACGAGGGTGGCCAGGCCCTGGTCGACGTACACCTTGTAGGCCTTGAGGGGTGCGGCGAGGTCGTTCTCGGAGACGGGGACGACCGCCTTCACCGCTCCTCCCCCGCCGCTGACGTGGACCGTGGCGGAGGTGACGGCCTTCGCGCCGGTGGGCACGCAGCGCCAGGCGTACGAGCCGCCCCCGACGGTGGCGACCAGGTCCCGGGTGGTGCCGGGAGCGAGGCCCTCGACCTCGCCGTAGACCGCGTCGGTGGCCGGGTCGATCAGGTACACCTCGGCGGTCTTGTCGCCGGTGTTGTGCATCTGGAAGGTCTGCCGCCCGGTGTCCGGCGCGGTGAAGCCCTTGCCGCACTCCGTCTCGGAGACGGCCACCGTCTCCGAACTCGCGGGCTTGGGACGGGCGAAGGCGACGACGAACCCGGCCACGACCGCCGGTACGGCGACCACGGCGACCGGGACGACCCAGACGGGGCGACGGCGCGGGGACGGGGGTGATTCGCTCAACTGGGCTGTCGCGGGCGCCAGTTCGGGTGCTTTCGTCCTTACCCCTCGCACGAACAGGGGCATCACCACCGCCAAATAGCCGACGTAGCCCACCACTTGGAGCCAGGTCATCGTGGGCATCAGGTTGAACACGCCCTGGATGAGGGTGCTGTACCAGGAGCCGGCGTCGACGCTGCCGCTGAGGTCGAAGGCGTAGGCGGTCAGGCCGGGGAGGACGCCGCCCTCCTGGAGGTCGCGCAGGCCGTAGCCGAGGACGCCGGCCGCGATGACGATGAGGACGACGCCGGTAGCGGTGAAGAACTTCGTCAGGTTGATCCTGAGGACGCGGCGGTACAGGCCCCAGCACAGGGCCGCCGCGAGGACGAGACCGATGCCGGCGCCCGTCAGGGGGCCGGCCGACTCACCGGCCGCGCGGGCGGTGGTCCACAGGAACAGGGCCGTCTCCAGGCCCTCGCGGCCCACCGCGAGGAACGAGGTGAGCATCAGCATCCCGGCGCCCATACCGAGCGCGCCGGTCACCTTCTCCCTGATCTCGCCGGAGAAGGTGCGGGCCGACCGCCGCATCCAGAACACCATCGCGGTGACGAACGCGACGGCGATCACGCTGAGGACACCGCCGAACGCCTCCTGGGCCGTGGCCGAGAGGTTCGCCGCCGTGAAGGTGAGCACCGCGCCGAAGCTCAGCGCGAGGGCGATGGCGGCCAGGACGCCCGTCCACACCTGCGGCAGCCGGGACCTGGCATCGGCGCGGACGAGGGTGGCGACCAGGATCGAGACGATGAGTCCCGCCTCCAGCCCCTCCCGCAGCCCGATCAGAAAGCTCGGAAACGCGTCGTCCCACATGTCGTGCGGCCCTCCCGGCCGGTACCGGCCCCCGGCATCGGTTAGCCAAGGCATGCCTTACTGCCGCGGACCATCATGACTACATGGGTGTAGTCGGTCAGTCATGAAGTGGCAACGACCGGGCAAAACTGCGGAAGGTTCGCGGACGGGCGGCGGTGGACGTGCTCAAGCGGAAGCGGCGACCGGCACCGATCCGTGGGGCGACCGGGACGCCGTGCCGGGTACCGGACGCCGCGGGCGGTACCGGCCGGGCCGGCCCAGGTCTTCGGCGCGGCCGAGCAGTCCGAGGTCTTCGGTGCGGTCGACGTCGGGGCTGTAGTGGTGGTCCGCCCGCTCGTGGTTCGACTCGGTGCAGCCGTGCGGCTCTCGGGGGCGTGGCCGGGCCGGTGCCGGGAGGTGCACGTCCGTCTCCGCCGCGTCGTCGCCCGGGCCGGCCGGTGCGTCGAGCTCCAGCTCGAACCAGACCTCCTTGCCCTCCTCGACGAGGCGGCTGCCCCAGCGGTGGGCGAGTGCGTCGACCAGGAACAGACCGCGGCCGTTCTCGCTGTCGGGGTCCACGTCGAGGCCGTCGTCGTCGCCCTCGACCCGCCGGTGCGGCGGCCGGGGAAGGTGTCGCCGCTCGTCCGCGACCTCGCAGCGCAGTACGCCGACGCCCAGGGACAGGGTGAGCCGGTAGCGGCCGCCCGCGTGCACGACCGCGTTGGTGGCGAGTTCGCTGACCAGCAGTTCGGCGATGTCCACCAGGTCCTGGAGGCCGTACTCGGCGAGCCGCTTGCGGACTAGTTCCCTGGCCTGGCGGACCGAGGACTTCCCGGGGCCCAGGATCGTGGTGCAGCCATCCCCCACGGTCGGCAGGCCGCGTGGACGGTCGTTCGGCATGGTCGTTTCCCTTCGGCCCCTGGGGCGTTCGGCTCGTGCGCTCCGGGGCCGGATCCTCCAACAGACCCGGCCTCGTATCCACCATGCGTCCGCCGTGCCCTTCGAGGCGCGGGGGGAACTACCCGAATCCGCGGGCCGGTTCGTCAACCTGCCGGTACGAGGGCCGTCTCCATGCGGATGGTCCACCCCTCCTTCGCCCCGTCGCCGGACCGTATGTCCACGAACTCGCAGACCTGGCGGGTGTGCCAGAGCCCGTCCTCCGACCGCCCTTCGGCACCCGGCGGCCTGAAGCCGAGGAACGGGTCGGTGATACGGCCGCGCGGGGTGCGCAGTTCGCAGATGACGCGCTGCCGGGTGGACCACAGCCGCAGGTGCGCGCGGTCGCAGCCCTGGGACGCCGCGTAGCGCGTGGCGCCGGACACGGCCTGCCCGAAGCGGGCCGCCTCGTCGGGTGCCATGCCGCGGGCCCGTGCCTGGTCCGCCGCGAACCGGTGACCGGCGGTCAGGTCCCCGTCGAGGCCGACGCCGACCGCGTCCCGCGGCGGTGCGGGCAGCGGGCCGAGACCCTGGGTCGCGTAGACGGCGGGCGCCGTGAACAGCGAACTGGGTTGAACGCCCTGCCGGTTGAGTTCCGTCGGGTGGGTGTGCCGGGCCGCGTCGACGACGTCGGGCGGTGCGGTTCGGGTGTCGTACAGGCACATCAGGTCGGGCGGGGCGCCGGTGAAGAGCTCGGTGGCGAGTGCCTCGTACCGCTTCCACTCAGGGATCTGGCGCGGTGAACGACCCTCCCAGACCGGCTCGCCCGTCATGTGGAGAAGGCCCTCGGGGCTCGCGTGCGTGACGTAGTAGTCGAGGGCGGTGGCCATGCTGTTCGCCGGGCTTCCCCGGTACCAGCGGGCGGAGTCGCGGAAGTCGACCCGGCGGGCGTCCGGGCCGAGGGCGTCCCGCAGCAGGTCCAGCTTGCGCGGGGTGGTGATGACCACCGGGTCCGGTTCCTCCTCGGCGACGACGCCCTCCCTGAGGAACGGCACCACCACCGCCAGGAACTCCTCGTCGGACGAGTGGATGCCCGCGTGGTGCTTCACTGGTGGGACGGGTGCGGTGGGTGCGGTGCGTTCTCCGTGTTCCATCGGTCTGCCTTCCTTCTCGCTCGGTTCACGGCCGTACGTGGTCCCGGCAGTACGTCGTGGCGGCAGTACGTCGTCGCGGTCGTACGGCATCAGGTGCGGGTGGTCCGACGCGCCTCGGCCCAGACGGCGGCCTGGCTGCGCGAGGTGAAGCCCAACTTGCTGAGGATGCGCTCCACATGGCCCTCCGCCGTGCGCAGCGCGACGACCAGCCGGTCGGCGATCTGCTGGTTGGTCAGCCCCTCGGCGATCAGTTCGGCGACCTCCGTCTCACGGCGGGTGAGCGGGCTGTCGAACACCGGCCGGGCCGTGGACTCCCGCTCGCCCAGCGCGTAGGCCACCGCGTGGTCCGAGGCGAGTTCGAGGCCCTCGCGGTGGGCGCTCTCGAATCCGTCGCCCAGCAGCGCGCGGGCGACGTCCTCGGCCCCGGTGCGCACCGGGCCGTGGGACGGGGTGCGGTCCAGCGCGACGTGGGCGTCCTGCCAGATCCGCTTGGCGGCGCCCAGCAGGACGGCGGCGGGGCGGCCCTCGCCGTCACGGGCGTGAACCGCCGCGAGCAGTTCCAGCGTCATGCCGGTGCCGAACACGTCGCCGACCGCCCGCTTGAGCCGTAGGCACTCCCGGGCGTGGACCCTGGCCGACACCTGGTCGCCCTTGGCCCACTCGGCGAAGGCGAGGATGCGCAGGAGGTAGGAGTGGATCCACTGTTCGCCGTGGGCCAGGCAGATCTGCCGGAACTCCTCGCACAGGGCCATGGCACGGTCGTACTCGCCCTGGATCGCGAGGACATGGGCCAGCTCCACGTACTTGAAGCCGACCAGGCTCATCGACTCGCCCGCGCGCGGCGGCCGGGAGAGCGCCTCCTCGTACACGGCCTTCGCCCGCTCGTAGTCCCCGCTGATCAGGCAGGCGCCGCCCCGGCCGAAGAAGGTGTGCGCCACCTCGGCCTCGTCGCCCAGCCGCAGGGCGAGTTCGCGGGCCTCCTCGACGAGGGGCGCGGCCCGGACCGCGTTGCCCTGGCTGAGCAGCATCAGGGCGAGGGCCCACAGGGCGCGGGCCCGTGCGACGGTCGGCTCGGGGGCGGCGGCGAGCAGCCGCTCCAGCCAGTACCGGCCCTCGACCAGGGCGCCGGTCGCGAACCAGAAGAACCACAGGTGCCCGGCCAGCTTCAGCCCGGCCCGCAGCTCGCCCGGTGTGTTCAGGCAGAACTCGAACGCCGAGCGGATCAGGTCCGACTCCGCGTGCAGCCGCCGGACCAACTCCGGCTGGTCGGGGCCGAACCAGCGCCGCTCGCACTCCTCGACGAAGTCCAGGCACCAGTCCCGCACCCGGCGCCGGGCCGCCGACTCGGCGCCGTCCTCGCGGAGCCGGTCGAGGCCGTACTGCCGGATCGACTCCAGCATCCGGTACCGGGCGTGGACGGCGTCGCCGTCCCGGACCAGCAGCGACTTGTCGACCAGACCGGCGACGGCGTCCACCAGTTCGTCACGGTCGAGGCCGGGCCCGGCGCAGACCTCCTCGGCCGCACCCAGGTCGAAGCTCCCGGCGAAGACGGAGGCGCGCGCCCACACCGCCCGCTCCTCGCGGGTGCACAGGTCATGGCTCCAGTCGACGGCCGCGCGCAGGGTGCGGTGCCGGGGCAGAATGCCTTCACTGTCCGCGCTGCCCTCACTGTCCGCGCTGTCGGCCAGCAACCGGTAGCGGCGGTCGAGGCGTTCGAGCAACTGCTGCACTCCGAGGGCGCGCATCCGTACCGCCGCCAGTTCGATCGCGAGTGGCAGCCCGTCCAGTCGGCGGCACAGGGCGGCCACCGCGTCCTGGTTGGCCTCGGTGAGGGAGAACCCGGGCAGTACGGCGGCGGCCCGGTCGGCGAACAGGGCCAGTGCCGGGTACTCCAGCGCGGGCTTGGGAGGCAGCGGCTCGCCCGGCGTGGGAGTCGCCAACGGCTGTACTTCCAGGACGTGTTGGGCGGACACGTCCAGCGGATGTCTGCTGGTGGCCAGCACCCGCACCGCCGCGGTCTCCGCGAGCAGCGTCTCTACGAGCCGTGCGCACGCGTCCGCCAGGTGTTCACAGTTGTCCAGGACGAGCAGCGACTCCCGGTCCTGGAGATGATCGACGAGGACCCGCACCGGCGAACGACCCGACACGTCACGGATGTCGAGCGCCTCGATCAGGGCGAGCGGCACGAGCGAGGCGTCCCGCACACCGGCCAGCTGGACGATGTGCACCCCGTCGGCGAACGACCGCGCCAGCCGGGGCACGGCGTGCAGCACCAGCCTGGTCTTGCCGACACCGCCCGTCCCGGTGAGACTCACCAACCGGTGGTTGGCCACCAGACGCCTGACCTCGGCGGTCTCCTGACGCCGGCCGACGAAACTCGACGTCCTGACGGGTTGGCCGATGTTCTGCCGTGTCACGGATACCTGCACAATCGGTCCCGCCTCCGAAAGTGGACTTCAAGAACTGTATGGGCGGGACGCGGACGAAGCATCCGCAGTCCGGCATTGCCACTTGAAGGCACTTTTCTGACCGAACATGCACGAAATCCGTCACATGTCGATCACCGGTGGATCAGCCGTGCAACGGCGGCGCTGGAGTCCTCCGGCCCCCCGGACGGGAGGACTCCAGCGGCCGTACGACTCAGCCGGCGCTCAGCCGGACGAGCACAGCGGTGTCGGTACGAGGCAGCGACACCGTCAACTGCCCCTCGGCCACGTCCCATTCCACGCCCGCGTCCGAGGTCCCCGGATACAGCACGGTCGCGCGCACGGAGGCACCGCGCAGATGCGGGACCGTGAGAGTGCGGCCGGTGTCGTCCGACGTCCGTCTCCACACCATCACGTACGTCGACTCCGCCCCCCGCAGCCCCTGCGCGATCCACCCGTCCTCCCACCCGGGAAGCCCCAGCGGCCAGAACGGATGCGCCGTGCCGATCTCCCCCCGGATCTCCTTGTAGACGGAGACCGCCGAGCGGACGAGGCCGAACTGCTCGTCGTCCATGAGGTTGATGAAGCCGGAGAGGTGGATACGGCCGAGAAGCGGGCCGGTGAGGGTGAAGGCGATCTCGTCGAAGGTCTGGTCCGGCTGGGGGTAGGCCCACACCGCGGCCTGTTCGGGTGTCGCCGCGGTGGCAGCCGCCGCGGTGATGGGCGGGTAGCGCAGCGGGTCCTGCTGGTCGCTGGTGGACTGGATCTGGGAGACGGCCAGTTGGGCGTAGTCCATGCGCAGACCACCCGATCCGCAGTTCTCCAGGACGAGTCGGGGATGCCGGTCGAGGAGTCCGGCCATCCAGTCGAGGTGGGCGCGGTGGTGCCCGAGCAGTCCGGCGCCCGCGCTCTCGGTACCGTTCTCCGTGCCGGGGCCGATGTTGATGTTGTAGTCGAGCTTCAGATAGCCGACGCCCCACTCCCCCACCAGCCGGTCCACGACCTCGTCGAGGTGGGCGCGGGCGGCCGGGTGGCGCAGGTCGAGGTGGTGCCGTCCGTGTTCCGTGACGCGCAGTCCGCCGCGCCGGAAGAACGCCTCGGGCGGCAGCGTCCGGGCCAACGGGCTGCGTACGCCCACGACTTCGGGTTCGAGCCAGAGGCCCGGGGTCATGCCGCGCTTCGTGATGGCGTCGAGGACTTCCTGGATGCCGCCCGGGAAACGGTTGGGCGCGGGCTCCCAGGCGCCGACGGAGTCCCACCAGCCCTGGGCGTCGTCGTCGTACCAGCCCGCGTCGATGACGAAGACCTCGGCGCCCGCGGCCGCCGCCGCCTCGATGAGCGGCAGGAGCCGTTCGGTGGTGGGGTCGCCGTTCAGGGTGTTCATGTAGTCGTTGTAGATCACCGGGAGGGTGCGGTGGTCGGGGTGGTCGCGGCGGATGCCCCGGCGGTAGTCCGTGAGGGTGCCGAAGGCCGCGTCCAGGCCGCCGGTCCCCGCGCGGACGAGGACGGCGGGGACGGTGTGGAACTCCTCGCCGGGTGCCAGGAGTTGGTGCCACTGGTGATGGGCGTCGGAGGGGCCGAACAGGGCGACGTAGGCCGCGCCCTCGCGTTCGCCGGTCTCGAAGCGCCAGCCCGCGCTGGACTCGATCTGCCACAGCCAGGCGTTGCCCTCCCGGTCGGTGAGGGCGGCGACCGGGAGGTGCCGGCCGGTGGACCAACTCCCCTGCGAATAGCGCTCGAAGCAGCCACGCCCCTCGCGCCCGTGGGCGAACCGGCTCAACGGCACGACCTCGTCGCGGAGTTCGGCCTGGCGCCAACGGCATTCGGCGAGCCAGTCGTTGTCCGCCCAGTGCAGGGTCAGCCCGTCGAGACCGTCGTCGACAACGGAGGATCCGGCGACAGGGGATCCGGCGCCGGAGGAGGTGATCCCGCCGAGGGTCAGGGTCGTCACGCTCTCCAGCCGGAGCGGCTCGGCGCCCTCGTTGACCAGCCGTACCCGCGAGCGCAGGAAGCCCGCGTCGACGCCCGTCTCCAGGGTGACCTCGGCGAGCAGCCCGGTCACGGGGTCCGTGAGCCGGATCGTAGTACGGTCCCCGCTTCCGTCTCGCACGGTCTCATGGTCGCGGTAGGTCAGACGGTCGCCGATGGCCGTCTCGATGAAACGTTCCCCCGACCACATGCGCCCGTGCCCCGTGGCGGTGACCTCGACGAGAGGCACCAGGCGGGCCCAGTCCTGATCGGGCGCTCCCAGCCGGACCGCTCCGGCGGCATCCACGAGGGCGTGCAGCCCGAGCGCCGGATGCGACCAGATACGGGACCTCTCGACTGTTCCTACGACACTGGTCAACGCAATTTCCCCTTCTGGGACGGTTCGGTCCTGCGGCTCTCGTATGGGCGCTGAGCTGGGGCTTTTCGCCCGGTGGGCGGGAACTCGCCGCTCCTGCCGGTGTGTTCGAAAGGTAAATCCCCAGTTACGGTCTCTTGACGCCCACGTTGTGACCGCTCACAATCCTCGCATGGATGTGACCGGTCACACAAGCTTCGGCGGCCATGGCGACCCCCCTCAGGGGCCGCAGAAAGCCGCCAGTATCCGCGACGTCGCGGCTGCGGCAGGCGTCTCCTACCAGACCGTTTCGCGGGTCATCAACGGCCACCCGAACGTCAAGGAGGAGACCCGAAAGCGCGTCGACGCCGCCATCCAGACCCTCGGCTTCCGGCGCAACGCCACCGCGTTCGCCCTGGCCAGCGGGGTCACCCGATCGGTCACGGTCATCACGTCGAACACCGTCCTCTACGGCTATGCGGCCACCCTGCAAGGCCTGGAGGAGGCGTCCCGCGCCGCCGGATACGCGCTCGGTGTGCGGGTGGTGACCCCGGAGGACGACCTGGACCGTACGATCGCCGCGGCCGCCGACACCGGTGGCGGCGTCGTGGTCATCGGCTACGACCGCCTCGGTGCCGCCGCCCTGGACCGCGTACCGGCACATGTGCCGTGCGCGGCGCTGGTGGAAGCGCCGGCGCCGGACCGGACACCCAGCCGCCCGGCGGTGTGGGCCGACGACCGGGAGGCGGCCCGTGCCGCCACCGAGCACCTGCTGTCGCTCGGGCACGCGAACGTCCACTACGTCGCCATCCCCGCCTCGACCGGAACCCGGCGCCTGGCGGGCCCCCGAGCCGAGGGCTGGCGGCAGGCACTCGAAGCGGCCGGCATCACCCCGCCTCCGCCGTCCGGCAAGGGCTGGGACGCCCAGGCCGGCTACGAGGCCGGGAAGAAGCTCGCCCGGAACAAGGACGTCACCGCGATCCTGTGCGGCAACGACGACCTGGCACTGGGTGTGCTGCGGGCCCTGCACCACGCGGGCCGGCGGGTGCCGGAGGACATCAGCGTCATCGGCTTCGACGACGCCCCGCACTCCGCTTTCGTCACCCCGTCCCTCACCACCGTCCGGATGGACTTCCACGGTCTTGGCCGCGCCGCGTTCGGGCTGCTGCGCGCCCAACTCGACACCGGTCAGCAGGAATCGGCGCCGGTACCGGCCGAACCCACCCTCATCCTCCGGGAGAGCTCGGGGCCACGGGACGCGTGAGCCGGGCCGGACGCCCGCCGTCGCCCCATCCGTTACGTCCGCCGCGCTAGCCGTATCCGTCACGTCCGCCCTGCCCACTCTCGCCGTACCCGTCAGCCGCCCTCCCCGCAGCCGTCGCGCACCTCCGCAAACCCGCCCCGCCTCCCTTCCGCGTACGAACAAGGATCCGCCATGAGAAGAGCCGTCTCCGTCCTTGCCACCGCCTGTGTCCTCGGGCTGACCGCCACCGCGTGCAGTGACAGCACCGGTGCCACCACGGCCGCCGCGCCCGAGAGTTCGGTCGACCCGACCGCCTCCCTCAAGGGCGTCAAGCTCACGATGTGGGTCGCCCAGAACAGCGTCTCGGAGCCCAAGCAGGCCATCGAGGCGTTCGAGAAGGCCACCGGGGCCAAGATCAGCACCGAGGTCATACCGGACCCGTACGAGTCGAACGTTCCGACCAAGCTCGCCTCGGGCGTCAAGCCGGACCTGATGTTCTGGCAGCCCACGGGCAGCACCCTGCCGTTCGTCCAGCCGGCCAAGAACCTGCTGACCCTGGACAACGAGGACTGGGTCTCCAAGCTCGGCACCACGGAGAAGACCCTCGGCCAGGTCGACGGCCACCGCTACGCGGCCATCGTCACCAGCCCCGCCGTGCTCGGCGTCTACTACAACAAGGACGTCTTCGCGAAGGCCGGCATCACCACCATGCCGACCAGCTACGACGAGCTGCTCGCCGACGCCGCGAAGATCAAGTCGAAGGTCTCGGGCGTGGCGCCGTTCTTCGAGGTCGGCGGCGACAAGTGGCCGTTGCAGTGGCAGGTGCAGGCCCAGATGACGGATCTGCCGCAGTCCTTCTGGGACAACCTCAACAAGAACAAGGACAGTTGGACCAACAAGACCATCGTCGACGCGATCACCAAGTACAAGACGAAGGTCCTCGACGGCGGTCTGGCGCAGAAGAACTACAAGACGGCCACGTTCGTCGACCAGGGCAAGGCGGTCATGGACGGCACCGCCGCGATGGCCGTCAACGTCACCGCGCTCCAGTCCGAGATCCAGGCCACCTCCAGCACGGCGGAGATGGACAAGAAGCTCGGCTGGTTCCCCATCGCCAACAGCTCCGCGAAGGCCGAGTACTCGCCGGACCAGACGAACGGTGTCGTCGCCTTCAACACCGGTGACACCAAGCGGCAGAACGCGGCCCGCCAGTTCATGTCCTTCTGGCTCGGCCCGGACTACCCGGCCTACATCAAGGCCAACAAGCTGGTGTCGGTGGAGCCTTCGGTGGCCAACCCCGACGGTCTGCCGCAGACCGCGATCGCCCAGGCCAAGGCCCTGTCCAGCGCCCAGGGCGTCTTCCAGGTCAAGGCGCTGACCGCCCCGGACCTGCACCTCGCGCTCGCCGACATGATCTACGGCAAGAAGACCCCGCTCCAGGTCGCCCAGGCTGCCGAGGACCAGTTCAAGCAGGTCCTCAAGGCGCGCGGCGTCTCCGGCTTCTGACCGGCGCCACCGAGCCAGCCCCTCCCCCGGGCCGCCCGTCGGCGGCGTGCCCGGGGCCGTACCGGAGGTAAGAAAGTGGTGGACACCGCCACGATGGACGCCATCGACGCCACGCGCGCGAAGGACCGAGCCCAGGACGACGGCCAGGAACGGACATCCCGTCGCACCCGACCGCGCAGCAGGGCCAACCAGCCGTGGTGGTTCGCGCTGCCCGCGCTCGCCGTGTTCGGCGTGTTCTTCCTGCTGCCGAATCTGCTGAACTTCGTCTACCCGTTCACCGACTGGTCGGCGTTCCACTCGCAGATCGGCTTCGTGGGACTGTCGAACTTCAGCACCATCCTGCACGACGGGTCGATGGCCCGTGACATCCGCATCACCCTGGAGTACGCGGTCCTGGTGGCCGTCTTCCAGAACGGCTTCGGTCTCGCCCTCGCCCTGCTGCTGGAGCGCGACACCCGCTTCAACCGCTTCTTCCGCGCGGTGTTCTTCCTCCCGGTACTGATCTCCGCGCTCGCCGTCGGCTACATCTTCCGCGCCCTGCTCGCCCAGGACGGCGCGCTCAACAGCGTGCTGTCCTCGCTCGCCGGACACCACGTCGACACCCCCTGGCTCGGCTCGACCACCTGGACGCTGGTCGTGGTGACCCTCATCCACGGCTGGAAGTGGATGGGCCTGGCGATGCTGATCTACCTGGCGGGCCTGAAGAGCATGCCGGGTGACGTCCTGGAGGCGGCCCGGATCGACGGCGCCGGCTGGTGGCGCACCTTCTGGTCGGTCAGGTTCCCGCTGCTCGCGCCCGCCGTCACGTTCAATGTGACGACCGCGCTGATCGGCTCGATGAACACCTTCGACATCGTGCAGGCGACCACCGGAGGCGGTCCCGGCGGCGAGACCGAGGTCTTCAACATCTACATGTTCCGCATCTTCGGCCAGGGCCTGTACGCGCAGGCGTCCGCGATGAGCCTGGTGCTCTTCCTCATCGTCGTCGTCCTCGCCGTGCCCGTCATCGTCGGCCTGCGCCGCAGGGAGAACAACCAGTGACCACCACTACCGCGTTCGCCCCCGCGCGCCGGCGCCCGCTGCGCTGGGTCCAGCCGCTCGTCGTCCTGATCGTCGCCGGCGTCACCATCGGCATCCCGCTGTGGCTGGTCGCGGTCACCTCCTTCAAGCCGCAGGCCGAGGCGATCAAGCCCAACCTCTCGCTGCCCCACCACGTCCAGGCCGCCGCGAACTACAAGCAGAGCTTCGACGAGGGCAAGATCGTCCAGGGCTTCGTCAACAGCCTCCTGGTCGTCGCCCCGTCCGTCGTCCTCGTCCTGCTCCTCGGAGCGGGCGCCGCCTGGGTGTTCGCCCGCCGCAAGGGCCGCCTCGTCAACACCCTCTACGCGCTGAGCATCAGCGGGCTCCTGCTCCCGCCCGCGGTGATCACCATCGTCATGGAACTGCGCCAACTCGGCCTGGCCGGCACCCGTCCCGGCATGATCGGCGTCTATGCCGGGATGTACCTGTCCACGTCGATCTTCTTCATGACCGGGTTCATCCGCGCGCTCCCCGAGGAGCTGGAGGAGGCCGCCCGCATGGACGGCGCGGGCCCGGTCCGGGTCTTCTTCCGCATCATCCTGCCGCTCCTGCGCCCGGTCATCGCGACCGCGACGATCATGGTGATGCTCTACGCCTGGAGCGACATCTTCTACGCCTTCTTCGTCCTCGGCGGCGGCGACAAGGCCACCCTGCCGCTCAACCTCTACCAGGTCGCCAACGCCCAGCTGTACCTCAACAACTGGCACCTGATCTTCGCCTACGTCGTGATGATGAGCCTCCCCATGGTCCTCGTCTTCGTCATAGCGCAGCGCCGCATCGTCTCCGGCATCACGAGCGGCGCCGTCAAGTAGCCCCGGGGCCAGGCCAGTTGAGCCGCCCCGGTCACCCCCGAAGTACCGACAGCCTCCCGCAACGCCGCGGGAGGAGGAGGACAGCCATGCCTCGAACACCCCGTAGATCCCGTTCCGTTCGCGCCCTCATGGGCGTGACCGTGGTGACCGCCGCCCTCCTGGGCACGGCGCTGACCGTCCCCGCCGCGCAGGCGGCCACCCCGACGCTGAGCGTCGACCTCGGCACCACCACCGGCGCGGTCATGCACGGAGCCAACGGCGCCCTGTACGGCCTCAGCGACGACGGAGTTCCGGGCGACAACCTCGTAACTCCCCTGCACATGACGTCCATTGCACAGAAGGCACCCGACGGCACCCAGCACCCGAACGGTGACGCGCTGGTCGTCCAGCCGGAGTTCGCCCGCGGTGGCGGCGGCGACAACCTCATCTACATGCAGGACATCTACGCCTCGTGGCCGTACGAGAACCTCGGCCTGAGCGACTACCTCACCAAGGTCACCACGATGGTCACCAAGGTCGCGGCCCGCTCCGACGCGAGCACGTTCGTGTGGGTGCCGTTCAACGAGCCGGACGGCAACTGGTACACGGGGCTTGGCAGTTCGACCACCGCCACATACCAGAGCGCGCTCGCCAGCTTCGAGAGTGACTGGACGACGGTCTACAACAAGATCCGCTCGATCATCCCCAACGCGCGCATCGCCGGCCCCAACGAGACGCACTACGACGCCCGCCTGATGGGCGACTTCTACCCGTGGGCCAAGGCCAACAACGTCCTTCCGGACATGACCACTTGGCACGAGCTGGACCCGACCTCCCTCTCGAACTTCGAGGGCAACCTCGCCGCCTACCGCACCATCGAGACCAACGCTGGCATCAGCCCGCGCCCGGTCAACATCAACGAGTACGGCGACCGCCGTGACCTCTCGGTGCCGGGCCAGATGGTCCAGTGGATGTCCATGTTCGAGCGGAACAAGGTCTACGCCGACCAGGCGTACTGGGACATCGCGGGGAACCTGGACGGCAACGTCAGCCAGACCAACATCCCCAACGGCGACTGGTGGCTGCTGCGTTGGTACGCGGGCCTGACCGGCCAGACCACCAAGGTGACCCCGCCGCAGGCCAACGTCATCGACACGCTCCAGGGCATCGCGTCCCTCGACACCGGCCGCAAGCAGGCCCAGGTGCTCCTGGGCGGCGGGACATCCGGCTCGGCGAACACGGTCGTCAAGAACATACCGTCGTCGTTCGGCAGCAGCGTCAACGTCTCGGTGGAGCGCACCGCTTGGAGCGGCTACGAGGGTGCGGGCCCGGCGCCGACGGTCCTGGCCCGCAGCACCTACACGGTCGCCTCCGACGGAAGCATCACCGTGCCGCTGACCAACCTCGACCCGATGTCGGCCTACCGCATCGTCGTCAACCCGGCCGGCACCGGCACGCCCACCGCCGCGAGCACCCCGGCGACGGCGTCGTACGAGGCCGAGAACGCGACCATCACCGACGGCACCGTCTACACCCAGGGCAGCGTCACCAACGCCTACGGGTACGCCACTTCGGGCACCAAGGACGTCGGCAGCCTCAACCAGTCGGACAGCAAGGTCGCTTTCACCGTCACCGCTCCGACCTCGGGCACGTACAACCTGAACGTCTTCTACGGCAACCAGTCCGGCGGCCCGGCGACCCAGACGCTGACCGTCGACGGCGGTTCCTCCCAGACGGTCACCTACACGCCGACCCTGAACTGGACCTACCGCTCCACGGCGAGCGCCTCCGTGTCCCTGACGGCGGGGACGCACACGATCACCCTGGCCAAGGGCACCAACGAGGTCACCCTCGACAAGATCGACCTCACCGCGGCCTCCAGCGCGGACACGTCGTACCCGGCCACGTACGCGGACATCACCGGTTCGCCGACGTACAACTACGCGGCCTCCGGTACGACGGGTGCCGGTGCGCTGGCCCTGACCTCGGGCACCTCGGCCGCCTTCGACGTCTACGCGCCGACCGACGGCTACTACACCGTGCACACCGACTACTCCTCCAACGGGTCGGGCACCCTCACCCTGGACGGCGCGACCGCCGTCACGCTGGCCTCCACGAGCGGCACGCTCACGGACAAGAGCTCGCGGCTGTACCTGTCGGCCGGCAACAACCGCATCACTGCGGCCACTTCGGGCTCCACCACACTCACCCTGCGTGATCTGCGGGTGGCCGCGAGCGCTGACACCACGGGCGTCTCCGCGTACGAGGCGGAGAGCGCGACCCTCGCGGGAACCGCCGCCGCCACTTCGGACAGCTGGGCCTCGGGCGGCAAGTACGTCGGCTATGTCGGCAACGGCTCGGCCAACACGCTCACCTTCCAGGTGAGTGCCGCCAGTGCCGGGCGGTACGTCATGAACGTCCGTTACGCCAACGACCAGGTCTCCGGCTCCGGGAACTACAACACCAACGTGGTCTCCCGGGCGGCGCAGATCTCCGTCAACGGCGGCACCGCGCAGACCGTCATGTTCCGCAACAACTACAGCTGGTCCAGCTACTGGGACCTGCCCGTCCCGGTGACCCTCACGGCCGGCACCAACACCATCAGCTTCGCCGACGCGAGCGCCTACGCACCCAACATCGACCGCATCACGGTCGCGCCGGTCTCCGGCTGAGCGTCAACTCCGGTCGGGGTCCGAGCACTTGTGCCGGGCCCCGACCGGGGGTTCCATCCCAGAGATTTACTCTCCACTCCATTCGACACATCGAACAATGACTGAGATCTCGAACAGAAAGGCGGCCCGGTGGTGAACGCAGAGAACAGCGAACACACCCATCCCGACACCTACGTCATCGGAGTCGACTACGGGACGCTGTCCGGACGGGCCGTGGTGGTCCGGGTCGCCGACGGCGCCGAACTGGCCGCCGCTGAGCACCCGTACACCCACGCCGTCCTCGACCGGACTCTTCCCGACGGCACCCCGCTGCCGCCCGACTGGGCGCTCCAGGTGCCCTCCGACTACATCGACGTCCTGCGCGTCGCCGTACCCGAGGCGCTGGCCCGCTCCGGTGTACGGCCGGACCAAGTCGTCGGCATCGGCACCGACTTCACCGCCTGCACGGTCCTCCCGGTCCTCGCCGACGGCACACCCCTGTGCGAACTCCCCGGCCTCACCGGCCGCCCGCACGCCTACGTCAAGCTCTGGCGCCACCACGCCGCGCAGGCTCAGGCCGACCGCATCACCGAACTCGCCGACGCCCGCAAGGAGCCCTGGCTCCAGCGGTACGGCGGGAAGATCTCCTCGGAGTGGGAGTTCGCCAAGGCCCTCCAGCTGCTCGAAGAGGACCCGGAACTCTACGAGTTGACCGAGCGCTGGATCGAGGCCGCCGACTGGATCGTCTGGCGGCTCAGCGGCACCTACGTCCGCAACGCCTGCACCGCCGGGTACAAGGGGCAGCTCCAGGACGGGAGTTACCCCTCCACCGACTATCTGGCCGCGCTCAACCCCGACTTCGCCAGCTTCGTGACCGACAAGCTGGACCAGCCGATCGGCCAACTCGGCGACCGCGCCGGTGGGTTGACGGCGGAGGCGGCGGCCTGGACGGGCCTGCCCGAAGGCATCGCCGTGTGCGTCGGGAACATCGACGCCCATGTGACCGCCCCTGCGGCCACCGCGGTCGAACCGGGCCGGATGGTCGCCATCATGGGCACCTCCACCTGCCATGTGATGAGCAGCGACCAGTGGGCCGAAGTGCCGGGCATGTGCGGGGTGGTCGAGGGCGGCATCCTCCCGGGACTGTGGGGCTACGAGGCCGGACAGAGCGGCGTCGGCGACATCTTCGGCTGGTTCGTGCGCACCGGGTTCTCGGCGACGTACGCCGAGGAGGCCGCCGCGCTCGGCCGTGACCCGCACGAACACCTCACCGCCCTGGCATCCGGACAGCGGGTGGGCGAGCACGGGTTGATCGCCCTGGACTGGCAGAGCGGCAACCGCAGCGTGCTCGTCGACCACGACCTCAGCGGTGTCCTGGTCGGACTGACCCTCTCCACCCGCCCCGAGGAGATCTACCGCGCCCTGCTGGAGGCCACCGCCTTCGGCACCCGCACCATCATCGAGGCGTTTGAGACGTCCGGCGTGCCCGTGCGCGAACTGATCGTCGCGGGCGGTCTGATGAAGAACCCGCTGCTGATGCAGATCTACGCCGACGTCACCCGGCTCCCCCTCGGAGTCATCGACTCGGCGCAGGGCCCGGCCCTCGGCGCGGCGATGCACGCGGCGGTCGCGGCCGGCGTGTACCCGGACATCAGGGCCGCCGCCCACGCGATGGCCAAGGCCCGCCCTGCCGTGTACCGGCCGGACCCCGCGCGAGCCGCCGCGTACGACCGCCTCTACGCCGAATACCAGCTCCTGCACGACTACTTCGGGCGCGGCGCCAACGAGGTCATGCACCGACTGCGCCGCCTCCGCGCCGAGGCCTCCGCCTGAGCGGCACCCCCGCCCGGCGCTCAACTCCCTTTGAAAGGAACCCTCATGGACACCGACGCCACTCCCTACCCCGACCAGGAGATCTGGTTTCTCACCGGCAGCCAGGGCCTGTACGGCGACGACATCCTGCACCAGGTCGCCGAACAGTCCCGGAGCATCTCCGAGATCCTCGGCGGCCCGGGGAAGATCCCGGTCAGGATCGTGTGGAAGCCCGTGCTCACCGACGCCGACGCGATCCGCCGGCTGTGCCAGGAGGCGAGCGCCTCCGACGCCTGCGTGGGCGTGATCGTGTGGATGCACACGTTCTCGCCGGCCAAGATGTGGATCGCCGGACTCAGCGCCCTGGACCGGCCGTTGCTGCATCTGCACACCCAGTACAACCTGTCGCTGCCCTGGCCCAGCATCGACATGGACTTCATGAACCTCAACCAGGCGGCCCACGGCGACCGGGAGTTCGGGCACATCGAGTCCCGGCTCGGCATCGACCGCAAGATCGTCGCCGGTCACGCCACCGACCCGCGGGTCGTGCGACGGGTGGCCGCCTGGGCCCGTGCCGCCGTCGGCCGGCACGCCTCACGCACCCTGAAGCTGGCCCGCTTCGGCGACAACATGCGGGACGTCGCCGTCACCGAGGGCGACAAGGTGGAGGCCCAACTGCGGTTCGGCTACTCGGTGAACACGTACGCGGTCAACGACCTGGTGGCCGTCGTGGACGAGGTGGAGGACAAGGAGGCCGCCGAACTCGCCGCCGAATACGTCGAGTTGTACGACGTGGTCCCGGCGCTACGCCCCGGCGGCATCCGCCACGACTCACTGCTGTACGCGGCCCGCCAGGAGATCGGTCTGCGCACCTTCCTCACCGAGGGCGGCTTCACGGCGTTCACCACGAACTTCGAAGACCTGGGCGGGCTGCGCCAGTTGCCCGGTCTCGCCGTCCAGCGCCTGATGGCCGACGGCTACGGCTTCGGCGGCGAGGGCGACTGGAAGACCTCGGCACTGCTGCGCACGCTGAAGGTCATGGGTGCGGGACAGCCCGGCGGCACCACCTTCATGGAGGACTACACCTACCACCTGGGCCCCGGTACCCCGCGCATCCTCGGCGCCCACATGCTGGAGGTCTGCCCCTCGGTGGCCGCCGACCGCCCGCGCTGCGAGATCCACCCCCTGTCCATCGGCGACCGCGAGGATCCGGTCCGGCTGGTCTTCAACGCGGCCCCCGGCCCCGCCGTGGTCGTCGGCCTCTCCGACCTGGGCGACCGCTTCCGGCTGACCGCCAACACGGTCGACGTCGTCACCCCGAGCGAGCCCCTGCGCCGGCTGCCGGTGGCCCGGGCCGTGTGGAAGCCGCGCCCCTCCCTCGCGGAGTCCGCGGAGAGCTGGCTGCTCGCGGGCGCCCCGCACCACACCGTGCTCAGCTCGGCCGTCGACACCGAGACGCTGACCGACTACGCCGCCATGGCCGGCGTAGAACTGCTGACCATCGACGAGACCACCAGCACCGGGCAGTTCACCAAGGAGATCCGCTGGAACGCCGCCTACCACCGGCTCGCCCAGGCCCTCTGACACCCATGTTCCTGTTCCACGTGCAAGGAGAGCACCGATGACCGCGCGACTCCGTGACGGCCTGCGGCAAGAGGTACTGGACACCAACCTGACCATCCCACAGGTCGGTCTGGCGACGCTGACCTGGGGCAATGTGAGCGGCGTCGACCGCGAGGCGGGGGTGTTCGTCATCAAGCCCTCGGGGGTCCCCTACGAGGACCTCGTCCTCGACGATCTGGTGACCGTCCGGCTGTCCGACGGCAAGGTGGTCGACGGCGACCTCCGCCCCTCCACCGACACCGAGACCCACCGCTGCCTCTACCTGGCGTTCCCGTCCGTCGGCGGTGTCACCCACACCCACTCCACCCACGCCGTGGCCTTCGCGCAGGCCCGCCGTGACATACCGGTCCTGGGCACCACCCACGCCGACACCTTCAACGGGCCCGTCCCGTGCACCCCGGACCTCACCGCCGACCAGTGCGCGAAGGACTACGAGTACAACACCGGCCGGGTGATCGTCGACATGCTGAAAGGCGACGACCGTCAGGCGGCCGAGGTCCCGGCCGCCCTCGTCGCCAACCACGGCCCCTTCACCTGGGGCGCCACCGCCCGCAAGTCCCTGGAGCACGCGATCATCTGCGAGGCCGTGGCGGACATGGCCATCAACACCCTGGCCCTGTCCCCGGAGGCCCCACCGCCACCGCACCTCCTGGCCCGCCACTACAGCCGCAAACACGGCCCCGACGCCTACTACGGCAACCCGGCCCCCGCGCCCGTCCTCTGACCGATGCCACAGCCACCCTTGTCGCTCACGGCGCGACGGTGGGCCCGTCCGGGTGGTTGTGGCGTTGTTCGACCATCTCACGGGTCAGTGCCTCGGTCTCCGGCTCAGGCAGCCGCTCGAATCCGTCCTCGGTGATGACCGAAACGATGGGGAAGATACGGCGGTTGATGTCCGGGCCGCCGGTCGCCGAGTCGTCGTCGGCCGCGTCGTACAGCGCCTGTAGCGCGGCCAGGGCCGCGTCACGCCGGGACATGCCCTGGTGGAACAGCTTCTTCAGGGAGCCTCTGGCGTACGGGGAGCCGGAGCCCTCGGCGTGGAAGTCCGGCTTCTCGTAGGTGCCGCCGACGACGTCGAAGGTGAAGATACGGCCCTTGGCACCTTCGGGGGCGGCGGGGTCGTAGCCGACGAGGAGCGGTACGACGGCGAGGCCCTGCATGGCCTGGCGGAGGTTCTGGCGGATCAGGCCGGCGAGGCGGGTGGCCTTCGCGTTGAGGGTCATCGGGATGCCCTCGATCTTCTCGAAGTGCGTCAGCTCGACCTGGTACCGCTTCACCATGTCGACGGCGAGCCCGACCGTACCGGCGAAGGCGACCGCGGTGTAGTCGTCGGCGGGGTGCACCTTCTCCAGGTCGCGCTGCGCGATGACGTTGCCCATCGTGGCCCTGCGGTCGCCAGCGATCAGCACACCGTCGCGGTAGGTGAGGGCCAACACCGTGGTGCCGTGCGGGAATTGGTCGGCGGCGGCGCGGACGCCCTCCGGGAACGGGCGGCGGGTGGGCAGCAGCGCGGGCCGGTGCGCCGTCAGGAACTCGGTGAAGGACGAGGTCCCGGGAGTGAAGAACTCGTCCGCCAACCGGCCACCCGTCTCGTTCTCCGCCATGCGACTCCCCCTCGCTCGCGGACCGATATCGGACTACTACCTGAACCGGCCGGGCGGGAAACGCAGTTGAGGTCAGAGTGACTTGCGCCGGACCAGTACCCCG
Source organism: Streptomyces colwelliae (assembly GCF_048158785.1). Taxonomy (NCBI): domain Bacteria; kingdom Bacillati; phylum Actinomycetota; class Actinomycetes; order Kitasatosporales; family Streptomycetaceae; genus Streptomyces; species Streptomyces colwelliae. Next base: position 37,768 of record NZ_JBLTJC010000064.1, read on the forward strand.
AGCACCAACAGGCCGGGGATCAGGGGCAGCCACACGGTGAGCAGCCGGTAGCCGAGGACGACGGAGGCGGCGGCCGACGCCGTGGTCCCCGACTCGGTCAGCGCGAAGACCAGGGCCGCGTCGAGGGAACCGATACCGCCCGGCGTGGGCAGCAGCGCGGCGGCGCTGCTGGCGGCGAGGTACAGCAGCGCCACCCGGGCAGGCGACAACGGCAGTTCGACGGCCTGGGTGACACAGATCAGCACCAGGGAGTGCAGTGCGGCGAAGGCCAGCGAGCCGCCCCACAGGGCAACTGCCCGATGCGGCAAGGCGTGTACGGCCCGGATGTCGGTCAGCACCCTGCCGAGCGCGCGCCGACACCGGGGCCACAACGGGCAGTTGAGCAACACGGTCACGAGGACGACGGCCGCGACACCGACACCCACCACGCCCACGGAGATGTCCGGGACGCGCAGCACACCCGGACAGACCGTGGCGAGAACGCCGATGAGCACGATCCGGACGACCACGCCGGCGGTCGCCTTGACGGCGAGGGCACTGGCCGAGCGGCCGACCGGCAGCCCGCAGCGCATCAGGAAACGCAGATTGACGGCACCGCCGCCGAGCCCGGCGGGCAGCACATGATTGGCGGCGGACGCGGCGAGCTGCGAGGCCACCAGCCTTCCGCCGGGCAGCCGTTGGGGCACGGCACCCTGTTGAGCGAGCGCCGAGGACACCCACGTCCCGAGCGCGGCCGTCGCGGCCACCAGCAGCCACCCCTGATCGGCGACGGCGAGCCGCCCGGCCCCGCTCGCGAGCACGGGCCAGTGCCGCCGCACCATGCAGACCACGGCGACCAGGACAGCGAGGGTCGACGCGGCCTGCCAGTAGGCGCGTCGGCGACGGGTGGTGGTCGTGGGGGTGGGGGC
>NZ_JBLTJC010000065.1:0-38243 GCF_048158785.1 Streptomyces colwelliae
GAACGAGTCTCGTGGGCGCGGAGATGTGTATAAGGGACAGGGGTTGGGTCGGGGCGGCGATACGTTCCTGGTGCACCGACCCGCCGCGGCTCGGGAGCGCCAACGGCTCGGGCAGCGGGCGTTGCCGGGTCAGCCCTGTTTGGTTCCCTCGCGGCGTGCGATGTGGTCCGGTACCGGGATGCCCGGTGGCAGCGTGGGGTCCGGTACGGGTGTGCCCCAGGTCGAGAGCAGGGGGAGCGTTCCCGCCCATACGCTGAGTTCCGCGTCGGGGCCGTCTCCGTCGTCGGGGCCACCGGTGCGGATCTTGACCGAGGCCTCGTCGAGGGAGAGGGCGAGCAGGGTGGTGGCCGCTAGTTCCTTGCGGATCGGCTGCCTGGCGTACGACCACTGCCCGGGCGTCGCGTGTTCGGTGAGGCGGCGCAGGCCGGTCAGTTTCTCCTCCGGGTCGGTGACCTTGCGGGGCACCCCGTGGATCATCGCGCTGCGGTAGTTCACCCCGTGCTCGAAGACCGACCGGGCCAGCACCAGCCCGTCGACGTGCGTGACGGTGACGCACACGGGACCACCGCCCGTGAGGCTACGACTCGCGACGGACCCGTGGAAATACAGCTGCCGTCCGTCCCTCCCGTACACCGTGGGTACGACGACCGGCCGCCCCTCGATCACGACACCCAGGTGGCAGACGAACCCGGCGTCGAGGATCGCGTCCAGGTCGGCACGGTCGAGGCTTCCCTGTTCGGCGAGGCGACGGTGCCGGGTGAGGTCGGTCTGCGCGAGACGGTCGGTCATATCGCCGGAGACTACCGATGTCGTAGCGCAAAGGCCACAGCTATATCGAATACCGCACCCATACGGCATTAGCGCAACTAAATCCGAAGTTCGGCGCCGTGGGAGACGCGATGGGGGCGGCCTCGGTCGGGCGCCGGTCGGGTGCTGATCGTCACCGTCGCCGTCCGTCGCCATGACACCGCTACGCAGGCACAACCGCCGCCGACTTATGCTGCGGCAGCAGGAGTCCTCCGCGTCGGGCCGGTCCACGCCCGGCCGGGGCGTACCGACCCCTGGGGCAGAACACGTAAGCGCACGCTCTCGGAGGGACGGCAGGGATGACGGAGACGGTCACCAACTGGGCCGGCAACATCACCTACGCGGCGAAGGAACTCCACCGCCCGCGCACACTCGACACGCTCAGGACCCTCGTGGCCGAGAGCTCGCGGGTACGGGTGCTGGGCAGCGGCCACTCCTTCAACGAGATCGCCGAGCCGGGCCCGGAAGGCACCCTGCTGTCGATCGCCGCCCTGCCGCCCGAGTTCGACGTGGACACGACGGCCCGGACGGTACGGGTGTCGGGCGGCGTCCGGTACGCGGAGCTGGCCCGCCGGGTGGACGGGCACGGGCTCGCGCTGCCCAACATGGCGTCCCTGCCGCACATCTCGGTGGCCGGTTCGGTGGCGACCGGCACGCATGGCTCGGGCGTCGGCAACGGCTCCCTCGCGGCGGCCGTGCGCGAGGTCGAGATCGTGACGGCGGACGGTTCCACGGTCACGATCGCGCGCGGCGACGACCGCTTCGACGGAGCCGTGACCTCCCTCGGCGCGCTCGGTGTCGTCACCTCCCTCACCCTCGACCTGGAGCCGGCCTTCGAGGTCGAGCAGCACGTCTTCACCGAACTCCCGCTCGCCGGGCTGGACTTCGAGACGGTGGCGGCGTCGGCGTACAGCGTGAGTCTGTTCACCGACTGGCGGGAGCCGGGCTTCCGGCAGGTGTGGCTGAAGCGGCGCACCGACCAGCCGCTGTCCGACTTCCCGTGGGCCGCGCCCGCGACCATGGCGCTGCACCCGGTGCCGGGGATGCCCGCGGTCAACACCACCGAGCAGCTCGGGGTGGCGGGGCCGTGGCACGAGCGACTGCCGCACTTCCGGGCGGAGTTCACGCCGAGCAGCGGGGCGGAGTTGCAGTCGGAGTACCTGCTGCCGCGGTCGGCCGCGCTCGACGCGCTGCATGCGGTCGACGGCATCCGGGAGACGGTCGCCGGTGTATTGCAGGTCTGCGAGGTTCGGACGGTCGCCGCCGACGCGCAGTGGCTGAGCCCCTCGTACGGACGGGACACGGTCGCCCTGCACTTCACCTGGATCGAGGACACGGAGACGGTGCTGCCCGTGGTGCGACGGCTGGAGGAGGCGCTGGACCCCTTCGACGCGCGGCCGCACTGGGGCAAGGTGTTCACCACTCCGGCTCAGGTGCTGCGCGGGCGCTATCCGCGGCTCGGCGACTTCGCGGCGCTGGCGCGGGACCTCGACCCGGAGGGCACCTTCACCAACGCCTTCGTCCGGGACGTGCTCGGCGGCTGAGCGGGGGCCGCCCCCGTGACCGAGCGTGTGGCCGACTTTGTACAGCCCCTTTCCTAACCCCTTGTCGAACGTCGGCCGCTGCCCATAGCCTTGCGGCGCGCCGGTGCCGTCGTGCCTCGGCATGACGCGAGGGGGAAGGGATGGCGACCGCTCCGGCGAAGCGCACATCACGCGACATCCGTACCGCGAACCGCTATGAGGTGCTGCGCCAGATCATCGCCGAATCGCCCACCTCCCGGCAGGAGTTGGCCGCCGCAACCGGGCTGAGCCTGGCCACGGTGGCCACCCTCGTCGGTGAGCTGCTCGACCTCCGCATGATCACCGAGGTCGGTTTCGAGGACTCGGCGGGGGGCCGCCCCCGCGGTCTCGTGGCGGTCAACGCGTCGGGGGGCGCGCTGATCGGCGTCGACATCGCGGAGACGTACGTCCATGTCGAACTCTTCGACCTGGGACTGAACGTGCTGGCCCGTGCCGACGAGGACATGCGCCCCGGCGAGAGCCTGCCGGAACAGGTGGTCAGCCATGTGGCCGCCGCCGTCGGCTCGGTGGTCGCGCAGGCCGGCATCGAGGGCGCGCGGGTGCTGGGCGTCGGGGTGAGCGTGCCGGGGCAGGTGGACCGCGACACCGGGATCTCGGAGTACGCGCCCAACTGGGACTGGCACGACGTGCCGTTGCTCGACCTGCTGTCCGAAGTGATCGCCTATCCCCTGTACTTGGACAATCCGCTGCGCGCCTGCGCGGTCGCCGAGATGTGGTTCGGGGCGGCGCGCGGGCGCGGGGACACGGTGGTGGTCAACCTCGGGACCGGTGTCGGCGCGGGGCTCGCGCTCGGCGGGGCGCTGTACCGGGGGGTGAGCAACAGCGCCGGCGAGTGGGGTCATACGACGCTCGTCCTGGACGGGCGGCTGTGCCGCTGCGGCAACCACGGCTGTGTGGAGGCGTACGTCGGGGCGCCCGGAATCATGCTGAACCTACGGGAGTTGAGCGCGGACAGTTCGCTGTTGCACCCCGATGACCAGACGGCCACCATCGACGCCCTGGCCCGCGGCGTGGACGCGAACGATCCCGTAGCTCTCAAAGTGGTGCGGGAGACGGCCCGTTACATCGGCGCGGGCATCGCCAACCTGGTCAACATCCTCAACCCCGAAGTCGTCGTGCTCAGCAGTTGGGTCGCCCGCACGCTCGGCGAACCCCTGCTGCACGAGGTGCGCGAGGCCGTCCAACGGCACGCGCTCAGGCGGCCGTTCGCCGCCACCCGGATCGTCCTCTCCCCCATCCTCACCGACCCGGCGTGCCTGGGCGCGGCGACGTTCGCGCTGGAAGGGGCACTTCAGTCGGTCGGGCAGAGGGCAGGCAAGCGCACCACCCCCGCAAGGAGCCGTATCGCACCACCTTCATGACGACGGAAGGGATGCACGTGACTCACCCCCACCCCAGGAGAACGATCCTCGCGACAGCGGCAGCCGCGCTGGCTGTCACCGGGGCCCTGCTCTCCGCGCCGCCCGCGAACGCCGACGGCGTCGCACCGGCCGAAGTCTCCCCCCACGCGGCCCAGACCATCGACAACATCGGCGCGTCCGGCGCCTGGTGGGTCAACGACCTACAGAACTTCAAGCCCGCCGTCCAGGCCCGGGTCACCCAACTCCTGTTCTCCTCAAAGGGGTTGGACCTCTCCTCGTACCGCTACAACATCGGCGGTGGCGGCACCGCGGTCACCACCCCGGCCCGCGCGGCACAGGACTTCCTCAACGCCGACGGCACGTACGACTGGAGCAAGGACAAGGGCGGTCAGACGTTCCTCGGGTACGCCGCGAAGTACGGCGTGCAGGATCTGATCGGCTTCGTCAACAGCGCGCCCGCGCAGTGGACGACCAACGGGCAGAGCTGCGGCGGGCAGTTGAAGCCGGAGAACGAGGGCGACTACGCGAAGTACGTCGCCGACGTCACCGCCCACTTCGCCAGGCAGGGCGCGACGTTCGACTACATCAGCCCCTTCAACGAGCCGAACAACACCTTCGGCGACTGCGGCCAGGAGGGCATGCAGGTCACCGTCGGCCAACGCGACGACATCGTGCGGGCGTTGGGCGCCGAGCAGAAGGCCCGACACCAGAAGACGTCGATCATCGCCGACGAGTCGAGCAGCACGGTCAGCTTCTCCACGGAGGTCCCGCAGTGGATCTCGCAGCCGGACACCGCCCAGTACGTGTCGAAGCTGGCGCACCACACGTACAACAACCCGAACGACGGCCAGTTGGGCAACGTCTACGAGACGGCGAAGACGGTCGGCAAGACCTCCTGGGCCACCGAGATCTGCTGCTTCGGCAAGGGCAGCACGGGCTGGAACCAGGAGTACGACCCGACCATCGACAACGCCCTGCTGATGTCCCGGATCATCTACAAGGACTTCGCGACCTCGCACGACTCGGCGTTCCAGTGGTGGGTGGCCCTCGCGAGCGGCTACGGCACGGACCCGGCCACGCGCAACGACGTCGGCTGGAACGACGGGCTGATCTACTACGACCCCGATTACGCGACGAACGGCAACCAGGCGCTGTACTTCACGAAGCGGTACTACGCGCTCGGCCAGTACAGCAAGTTCGTCGCACCGGGCTCGGTCGCGCACAACGTGACGGGTGCGCCGAGCGGTGTCGAGGTGAGCTCGTACGACCGGGACGGCAAGTGGGTCGTCGTGGTCAACAACCAGAACACGACGGACACTTCGCTGGATCTGCACTTCAACAGCAAGGTGCCGGTGCGGGCGACGCAGGCCGTGCGGACGTCGGCCACGGAGAACTGGGCGAAGGTCGCGAAGCCCGACGTGAGCGGCTCCACGGTGTCCACGAGCCTCGCGGCCCGCTCGATCACGACGTACGTCTTCGACCAGAAGGACCGTAAGGGACACGGAAGTTCGACCGCCGTCACGGGCGCTCTCCAGGGCAAGCAGTCCGGCAAGTGCCTGACGGCGGACGTCTCGGGAGCCGCGATCGGCACCTGCACGGGCGGGACCGAGCAGGCGTGGTCGTACGACGCGAAGGGCGGCCTGAAGAGTGCCAACGGGTATCTGACGGTGGGGAGTTCGGGGTTGACGACCGCCGCCGGCTTCACAGGTGATCCCGGACAACGATGGCTCCTGAACGGCAACGGCCAGATCCTCAGCGAGGCGTCGGGCAAGTGCCTCGACGTGAGCGGGCAGGCGACCGCGGACGGCAGCAAGGTGATCCTCTACAGCTGCAACGGCGGGGCCAACGAGGCCTGGTCAAAGGTGTAATGACCACCTGAGTACAGGGTGCGGGTCGCCTCCGCGGCGGCCCGCACCTTCGTCACGTCCGGTATGCCGAACGCTACACAACGCTTCGAACAGACTTCGTCCAACCCCTTGCCGAAGGCTTAGGCGAAGGTTAACGTCCCGCACCGCACCTCGATTCGGGCCACGTGCCGCTGAGCCGTGGAGCCGCAGCCGCGCGAGAGACAAGGACGTCACCATGTCGGCAATGAGCAACAGCAACTGGTCCCGCCGATCGATATTCCGGGCGGCCGCGGGGATGGCCGCGGCCGGCACGCTGGCCGCCTGTGGGGGCAACAACGGGCGGGGCGGGGGCGGCGCTTCGGGCAAGCAGCTCACCCAGATGTTCCACGCTTACGGCGAGGCCGGGACGGAACAGGCCATCAAGCGGTACGCGAAGGCGTACTCCAAGGCCGACGTGACCACTCAGTGGATCACCAGCAGCGACTACGAGAGCAAGCTGTTCGCCTCACTGCTCACCAAGCAGGCGCCCGACCTCTTCGAATTCCACCCGCAGATCCAGATGGTGAAGAGCGGTCAGGTGGCCGACCTGAGCGACATCATCGACCCGGTCAAGGCCGACTTCAATCCGGCCGACATCGCCTCGCACACGGTGGACGGCAAGATCTACGGCGTCCGGATGATCGACGACCCTCAGTTCTTCTTCTACCGGCCCTCCCTCTTCAAGAAGGCCGGCGTGACGGTCCCGGAGACCCTCGACGAGTTGATCGAGGCCGCCGCCAAGCTCACCACCGGCAAGGTCAAGGGGCTGTACCTCGGCAACGACCTGCACGCCGTCATCAGCCCGATGATCTGGTCGGCCGGCGCCGACACCCTCAACGACAAGAACGAGATCGCGTACCACACGCCCGGCGTCATCGAGGGCATCAAGAAGATGCGCAAGCTGTTCACCAGCGGCGACCTTCTGCTCGACGCCCCGACGGACTACTGGGACCCGTCCGCCCTCAACCAGGGCCTGTGTGCCATCCAGTTCTGCGGCATGTGGGCGATGCCGCAGTTCCAGAAGGCGCTCGGCGACGACATCGGGATCTTCCCGTTCCCGAAGACCATCGACTCCGGCAAGCAGTCGGTCTACAACGGCGGTTGGTCGATGTTCGTCAACGCCAAGGGCAGCAACGTCGACGCGGCCAAGGAGTACGTGAAGTGGCTGTGGATCGACCAGAAGAAGGATCAGGAGGACTGGGCCACCTCCTACGGCTTCCACATTCCGCCACGTGCATCGATCGCCACCGGCGCCACCAAGCTCAAGTCCGGTCTGCCCGCCGAGGGCGTCAAGCTCTTCAACGAGTTCGGCCACTTCGACAACATCGGCTGGACCCAGGCGATGATCACCGCACTGGAGGACGTCTTCGCCAACTCCGTCCGCAAGGGCGGTGACCCGGAGGCCTCGCTCGACAAGGCCGACACGGCCGTGAACCGCGAGCTCAAGAAGCTGTTCGGATAGGCCGGGACGGACTGGACATGTCGACGACCACGACTCGCGACCTCGCGAGCCCCGCCCCGGCGAAGGCCACCCCGGCCAAGCCGCGGCGGGGGCTGCGGGGCAGCCGCACCTTCAACTTCTGGCTCTTCATCGGCCCGTTCCTCGCCGGGCTGATGATCTTCGTCTACGTCCCCATCGGCTGGAGCATCTACCTCAGCTTCTTCGACGCGCGCTTCACCGTCACACCGAGCAAGTTCATCGGCTTCGACAACTACACCTACATGCTGACGAACCCCGACTTCGTCGGCTCGCTCGGCACGTTCACCGTCTTCGCCGCGTTCATCGTGCCCACCACCTGGGCGTTGTCGCTGGGCCTCGCCCTGCTGGTGAACCGGCTCAGGTTCATGCGGGCCTTCTTCCGGTCGGTGTTCTTCCTGCCGACCGCGTGCAGCTATGTCGCGGCGGCGCTGATCTGGAAGATGTCCATCTTCAGCGGTGTCCGCTTCGGTCTGATGAACACGATCATCGGCTGGTTCGGGGTCGAGAACATCGCCTGGCTGTCCAACCCGAGCCCGCCCTGGTACTGGTTCGTCATCGTGACCGCCCGCCTGTGGCTACAGTCCGGTTTCTACATGATCCTGTTCCTGGCGGCGCTCCAGAACATCCCGGGGGAGCTGTACGAGGCAGCCGCGATCGACGGAGCCAAGCCGGGCTGGCAGACCTTCCGGTACATCACGCTGCCGCAGTTGCGGGCGACCTCCACCGCGGTGGTCCTGCTGCTGCTCATCGCCGCCTACCAGGCCTTCGACGAGTTCTTCAACCTCCTGTCCAAGACCACCTGGGGCCGCCCGCCGCTCGTCGAGCTGTACTACACCGCCCTCGGCACGAACCAGGACTACGGCGCCGGCAGCGCGGGCGCCGTCATTCTGACCCTGCTGATCATCATCGTCACCCTGTTCCAGGGCAAGCTCATGGGCTTCGGCCGGGCGGAGGAGGCCAAGTGACCACCACCTCACCGCAGTTGGGCAAGACTCGCCGCAAGAAGCGCGGCGGCGTCCTCGGCAACACCGGTCTGTACCTCGCCACCGGCGTCGCGGCCTTCCTCTTCCTCGTCCCGTTCTATCTGCTGCTCCGCAACGCGCTCTCCACCGACGCCGAAATCACCGGTGAGCACTGGAAGTTCTTCCCCACGGACCTTCAGTGGAGCAACGTCAGTGACCTCTTCGACGACACCTCGGTGGACTTCGCCCGGTCGATGTGGAACTCGCTGGTCGTCGCCGTCTCCATGACCGTGGGCATCCTGCTGGTGTGCTCGCTGGCCGGCTATGCCCTGGCCCGCATCCCGTACAAGCACTCCAACAAGATCTTCTACCTCGTCCTGGGCACCCTGATGGTTCCGACGGCCGTCACCTTCGTGCCCAGCTTCGTTCTCGTCTCGTCCCTCGGCTGGGTCGACACCTACCGGGGTCTCATCATCCCGGGCCTGTTCAGTGGTTTCACCTGCTTCCTCTTCCGGCAGTACTTCCTGGGGTTCCCCAAGGAGTTGGAGGAGGCGGCACGCGTGGACGGACTCGGCTACTGGGGCGCGTACTGGAAGGTCGTGGTGCCCAACTCGCTGAACTTCTTCGCCGCGATCGCCACGATCACCTTCATCAGCGGCTGGAACGCCTTCCTGTGGCCGCTGGTCATCGGCCAGGACCCGGGGGCATGGACCGTCCAGGTCGCGCTGTCCTCGTACATGACCAACCAGACCGTGGTGTTCCACCAGATATTCATGGCCACCGCGATTTCCATCCTGCCCCTGGTGTTCGTGTTCCTCTTCCTCCAGCGCTGGCTGGTCCAGGGCATCGCACAGACCGGCATCAAGGGCTGACACCCGCATCTCGAGACCTGGAGACCGATGACTTCCAGCACCGCCGCCGACCATGTCGAGGACGTCTCACCGGGCAGCGGAGCCCTCCCGCCCCGCGCCCGATACACGTCCTCGGACGCGAAGTCACTGTCACTGAACGGCAGTTGGCGCCTGCGTGTGTCGGCGACGGCCGACGCCGAGGACGACTCGTTCGCCGAGGAGGGCTACGACGCCGGGGACTGGGCCGAGGTCACGGTCCCCGGCCACTGGGTCCTCCAGGGGCACGGCTCCCCCATCTACACCAACCACCTCTACCCCTTCCCGGTCGACCCGCCCCGCGTGCCGACCGAGAACCCGACCGGCGACCATCTGCGCGTCTTCGACCTGCCGTCCGAGTGGCCCTCGGACGGCGGGGCCGTGCTGCGCTTCGACGGAGTGGAGTCCTGCGCCCACGTCTGGCTGAACGGCACGGACATCGGCGAGTTCAGGGGCTCCCGGCTGCCACACGAGTTCGCGGTCGGGCACCTGCTCAAGCCGAGCGGCAACGTCCTGGCCGTCCGCGTCCACCAGTGGTCGGCGGGCTCCTACCTGGAGGACCAGGACCAGTGGTGGCTGCCGGGCATCTTCCGTGACGTCACCCTGCTGCACCGCCCGCCGGGCAGCGCCCTCGACTTCTTCGTGCACGCCTCCTACGACCACACCGGCGGCGCGGGCACCCTCCGCGTCGACTCCGACGTCGACGGCCGCGTCACCGTGCCCGCCCTGGACATCGATGTCGCGACCGGCGAATCGGTCACCGTGCCGGTGCGGGCGTGGACGGCCGAAACCCCCTACCTGTACGAGGGGTTGCTCACCACCGAGGGCGAACGCGTCCCCCTCCGCATCGGCTTCCGGACCGTCGAACTCTCCGACGGCCTGATCAAGGTCAACGGGAAGGCGATCCTCTTCAAGGGCGTCAACCGCCACGAGTGGCACCCGGAGAAGGGCCGCGCCCTCGACCTGGAGACCATGCGCGAGGACGTGCTGCTGATGAAGCGGCACAACATCAACGCCGTCCGCACCTCGCACTATCCACCGCACCCCGACTTCCTGGACCTGTGCGACGAGTACGGCCTCTGGGTCATCGACGAGTGCGACCTGGAGACCCACGGTTTCACCGAACAGGCCTGGCGCGACAACCCCGTTGACGACGACCGCTGGACCCCCGCCCTGCTGGACCGCGCGGCCCGCATGGTGGAGCGCGACAAGAACCACCCCTCCATCGTCATCTGGTCCCTGGGCAACGAGGCCGGTACCGGTCGCGGTCTCACGGCCATGTCCGAGTGGATCCACGCCCGCGACGCGTCCCGCCTCGTGCATTACGAGGGCGACATCGACTGCCGTGACACGGACGTCTATTCACGGATGTACGCCGACCACGCCGAGGTCGAGCGCATCGGCCAGGGCCTGGACGGCGGCACCCACAAGCGGCGCCAACTCCCCTTCATCCTCTGCGAGTACGCCCACGCCATGGGCAACGGCCCCGGCGGACTCGCCGACTACCAGCGCCTCTTCGAGACCTACGACCGGCTCCAGGGCGGTTTCGTCTGGGAGTGGATCGACCACGGCATCAAGGACGAACGCTTCGGCTTCGCGTACGGCGGTGACTTCGGCGAGGAGCTGCACGACGGGAACTTCGTCTGCGACGGCCTCATCTTCCCGGACCGCACGCCCTCCCCCGGCCTGATCGAGTACAAGAAGGTGATCGAGCCGGTCCGGATCACGGGCGACGGCGCGGACGGCACCGTACGCGTCACCAACGCGTACGACTTCGCCGACCTGTCCGCCCTGGCCTTCGCGTGGTCGTACCAAGTGGACGGCGAGACGGTCGAGTCGGGCACCCTGACCGTCCCGCCGCTCGCCCCCGGCGAATCGGCCGACGTGAAACTGCCCGAGCCGCCGGTGCCGTCCGACGGTGCCGAATCCCAGTGGACCGTACGGGCGTCGCTGGCCGCCAACACCGCGTGGGGTCCGGCCGGACATGTGGTCGGCTGGGGGCAATTCCCGGTCGGGGCACGCCCGTTGCCGTCCGTCTCCGCCGTCGCCGGGCCCGTGCTCGGGGAGCGTCTGATCACGCTCGGCCCCGCCACCTTCGACGCCCGCACGGGTGAGTTGAAGACGATCGGCGCGGTCGACGTCACCGGTCTCCGCCTGGACGTATGGCGGGCGCCCACGGACAACGACGACGGCGCCTCCTGGCAGACGGACGTCCGATTCGGCCTGCTCTGGCGCAAGTTCGGGCTGCACCGGATGCGACACCGCCTGGACGGCGTGGAGTTGAGCGACGACGCGCTGACGGTACGCACCCGGGTGGCCCCCGCCGCCTGGGAGGTGGGCCTCGCCACGGTGTACCGCTGGACCTCGGACGGTTCACGGCTGCGGCTGACGGTGTCCGTGGGACCCGAGGGCAACTGGGCCTTCCCGCTGCCGAGGCTGGGCATCAGGTTCGGCATCGACGCGAGCGCCGACCGGGTGCGCTGGTTCGGCGGCGGTCCCGGCGAGGGATACCCCGACACCAAGTCGGCCTCACTGCTGGGCCGTTGGGAGTCCACGGTCGACGAACTCCAGACCCCCTACGTCCGCCCGCAGGAGAACGGCGCCCGCCCGGACGTCCGTTGGGCGGAGCTGGGCGGTCTGCGGATCGACGGCGACCCGGAGTTCTGGTTCACCGCCCGCCGCTGGACGACGGAGCAGTTGGACACCGCCGCCCACCGCACCGACCTCACCCCCGGCAACACAGTCTGGGTGAACCTCGACCACGCCCAGCAAGGCATCGGCTCGCAGTCCTGCGGCCCGGGCCCACTCCCCCAGTACTTCCTCAACGCCCAACCCACCGAGTTCTCCTTCGTGTTCTCGGAAACCCCGGAGACCAGTTGACTGACATAGTCACGAAATCGTCTGCGGCCGACCGGCTCTTCACCCGGTCGGCCGCGGTCGCGTCCTGCGTCGGATTCATCCTCATCGGCATGCTCCAGGCCCTCTACGGCCCCTCGATCCCCGGCCTGCGCCACGAGTTCGGCCTGTCCCCGTCGGCCGCCGCCCTCGGCCTGAGCCTGCACTTCACGGGCGGGGTCGCCGGTGTCCTCGCCTTCAACGCGATCCACTCCCGGATCAGCAACAGAGCACTGCTGGCGTGGGGTTACGGCCTGATGGCGGCGGGCGCGGCCGGTTTCGCACTCGCGCCGAACTGGCCGCTCGCGCTCGCCGCCGCGTTCCTCGGCGGTCTCGGCTTCGGCGGGATCGACTACGGCCTCAACCAGCTCTTCGCCGTAGGCTTCGGCGACCGTTCCACCGCCATGCTGAACGTGCTCAACGCGCACTTCGGCATCGGCGCGGTGCTCGGCCCTGCGGTCGTGGCCTGGCTCGGCCCGGACGGCTACCCGTACGCGTTCGGGGCGTGCGCGGTGCTGGCGGCGGTGCTGGTACCGGTGGGCTCAAGTGGCGTACGTACACGTGTATCTGACACTCCACCAGCACCGAAGCCGGGCAGGACGCTGGGCCTGTCCCGCGTCCTCGTCGGCTTCCTGGTCCTCTACATCCTCAACGTGGCCGTGGAGGCGGGTGTCGGCGGCTGGGAGCCCACGCATCTGGAGACGGTCGGCTACACCGCGACCGTGGCCGCGTCGGCGACCTCGGTCTACTGGCTGATGATGACGGCGGGCCGCTTCCTCGTCGTACCGGTCACGATGCGCCACGCCCCCGAGCGCATCCTCGCGGTGTGCGCGGCCGGGATGACGGTGTGTCTGCTGCTGACGCTGGTTAAAGGAGTGGCACCGGTGGCGTACGCCGGTGTTGGCTTGTTCATCGCTCCGGTCTTTCCGACGGGCCTTGCCTGGCTCAACTCGGCGCTCCCCCAGGCCAGGCGCGCGGGGGCGTGGGTGATCGCGGCCTCGAACGTCGGCGGAGTGGCGGCTCCGCCGCTGCTCGGTGTCGGGATCGAGGCCTCCGGGATCCACGCGGTGCCCTGGCTGTTGACCGTGTTGTCGGGCGCCTCCCTGCTGGCGACGCTCCGGCTGATCCGACTGACGAGGAGGTCCGCGTCATGAACGCACTGTTCCGGCTCACCCGAAGGTTGATCCAGTGAGCGCGAGCAGCATCGAGGTGCGCGGTCTGTCCCGCACCTTCCACACGACCGTCCGGCGGCCGGGACTCGTCGGCGGTCTGCGCTCCCTCGTCAACCCCGAGCGTGTGCCCAAGCACGCCGTCTCCGACGTCACCTTCGACGTCGCACCGGGCGAACTCCTCGCCCTGCTCGGCCCGAACGGCGCCGGCAAGTCCACCACCATCAAGATCCTCACCGGCATCCTCAGGCCCACCTCCGGCGAGGCCCGGGTCGCGGGCGTGGTGCCGTACGAGGAGCGGGAGCGCAACGCCCGTAACATCGGGGCGGTGTTCGGGCAGCGGACCCAGTTGTGGTGGGACCTGCCGGTGCGCGAGTCGTTCGCCATCCTCCGGGACATCTACGAGGTGCCGAAGGCCCAACACGCGGCCCGGCTGCGGGAGTTCGACGACATCCTCGAACTGTCGGCCTTCTGGGACACCCGGGTCCGCCATCTCTCGCTGGGCCAGCGGGTGCGCTGCGACCTGGCCGCCGCCCTGCTGCACGACCCGCCGGTCGTCTTCCTCGACGAGCCGACCATCGGCATGGACGTGGTGGTGAAGGAGCAGGTGCGGGAGTTCCTGCGGCATCAGGTGGAGGAGCGCGGCCGTACGGTCCTGCTCACCACGCACGACATGACCGAGGTCGCCCGGCTCGCCGAGCGGGTCGTCCTCATCAACCACGGCCGGCTGGTCCTGGACGGCACCCTCGAGGAGATCCGCCGCCGGTTCGGCTCGACCTGGCAGATCCGCGCGACCCTCGCCGACGCGCACGCCGAGGTCGTACCCCTGCCGGGCATCGCACTCGTACGGCGGGACGGCCCGCAGGTCGTCTTCGGCCCGGACGGAGCGGAGGGGCCGACCGTCCACCAGGCGCTGAAGCAGGTCATCGAGCGGTACGAGGTGACCGAAGTCGCCATGGACGAGGCCGAGTTGGAGGACGTGATGCGGGCCGCCTACGTCCAGGCCGGACCGCCGGCCGAGGAGGCCTGAGATGGCCGCCCTGCACGCCTGGCGCGCCGCCCGCGTCACCCCGCTCGGCGAACTGCTCGCCCCGCCCCGCATCACGGCCGCCCTGCTCCGCCTCACCGTGCAGGTGGTCCTGGTGGCGTCCCTATGGCGCGGCCTGTACTCCCACACCGGCGTCACCGCCGGACTCACCCGCGACCAGGCGGTGACGTACGCCGTGCTGGCCGTACTCGCCTCCCGGCTGCGGGAGTTGGACCAGTACGCGGGCCGGGACACGGTCCTCCAGCACATGCACTTCGGCACGATCATCTACTGGTATCTGCGCCCGCTGCCGCCCCAGCGCTACTACGCGCTGCGGGCGTTCGGCGAGCAGATGTACGGACTGGCCTGGGCACTGACGGGCTACGTCGTGTGCCTCGCGGCCGGGGTCGTGGAGCCGCCCAAGTCGGCGGCCGCGGCAGGGGTGTTCGCGCTGAGCATGCTGCTGGGCCAGCTCGTCCTCTACTACGTCATGCTCGTCATCGACCAGTTGTGCTTCTGGACGCTCCGCAACGGCGCCGCGATGCTCATCCTGATCTTCGCGCAGAACCTGCTGTCCGGGGTGTACGCGCCGCTGTGGTTCTTCCCGGACTGGTTCATCACGATGAGCCGCTTCCTGCCGTTCCAGGCGACGCTCAGTGTGCCGCTCTCGATCTACGTGGGCCGTGTCCCGTTGTCCGACGCGGGGGCCCAACTCGCCGTGCAGGCCGCCTGGGTGGTGGCCCTGTCCCTGTTCACCCGGTTCCTGTGGCGGCGCGCCGCCCGCCGGGTCGTCTCGCAAGGAGGTTGATGTCCGTGAAAGCCGTCCGGATTGTGTGGCGTATCACGCGCCTCAACTTCCGTGCCCAACTGGAGTACCGCACCGAGTTCCTGCTGATGATCGCGATCGGCGCGATCTGGCAGGTGTCGGTGATCGTGTTCGCGACGGTGCTGCTCACCCGGTTCGCCGGGATGGGCGGCTGGGACAGCTCGGACGTGCTGCTGATCCCGGCGACGCGGATGCTGGCGCACGGCCTGATGGTGCTGTTCCTGGGCCGTATGCACGGCATCGGCCGGTACATCCAGGAGGGCCGGGTCGACATCTACCTGGTGCGCCCGATGCCGGTCCACCGCCAGGCCCAGTTGGAGTACTTCCCCACCAACGCGATCGGCGATCTGACGGTGGCGACCGGCCTGATGATCGGCGCGCTCAGCCGCAGCCACCTGGACTGGACGGCCGGCCGCACCGCGTATCTGATCGCCGCGCTGCTCGGCGGCATGCTCCTGGAGGCGGCCCTCTTCACGGCCGTGGCCGGCGCGTCCCTCCGCTTCCCGTCCGCGGACTACTGGAGCCGCTGGCTGGAGGACCTCCTCGGCACCTTCGGCAGCTACCCGCTCAACGTCCTGCCGAGGGCGGTGGGCGGCTTCCTCACCTACGCCCTTCCGCTCGCGTTCGTCGCCTACCTCCCGGCCGCCGTACTGACCGGGCACGGCCACGACACCGGCGTCCCGTACTGGCTGGCGGCGGCCTCACCGCTCGTGGGTGTGCTGGCGTATCTCGGGGCGCGGCTGCTGTGGCGGTGGAGCCTGGGCCACTACACGGGGGTGAACGGGTGAGCGCCACGGCGGTCCCGTCCGACTTACGGGCCCGTCTCGCGGTCATCCTGGTCTTCGTCATCCTCGGCTGCACACAGGGCAGTTGGATGGCGCGCATCCCGGCGATCCGCGACCAGGCGGGGCTGGACACCGCGCGGTGGGGCGTGGTGTCCAGCGCGTCGGCCATAGGGGATCTGGTCGCGCTGACCCTGGTCACCGTGCTGATCGGGCGGGTGAGCACCCGGTTGCTGTGCCTGTCCGCGACCGGGCTGGTCCTGCTCAACGCGCCTGTGTTGGCGGGGGCTTCGGCACTTCCGGCGCTGGTGCTGGGTCTGGCGGTGTGGGGTCTGTCGGCGACGTTCCTGAACACTCCCGTGAACGCCCTCGCGGTCGCCGTCGAACGCGCCCATGGCAGCCCGTTGATGTCCCGGTTCCACGCCTCCTTCAGCTGTGGGGTGCTGGCGGGCGGGGCGATCGGCACGCTGGCCGCGGCGGGCGGGGTGCCGCCGGGGGTCCAACTGGCGGTGAGCAGCACGGTACTTGGGGTGCTGCTGCTGGTGCTGGGCGGCCGCCTGCCGGACGAGGAGATACGGACCAAGCAACGTCGGCCGCTCCGGCGCCGTTTCACACCGCAGTTGGCGCTGCTGGCGGCCGTCGCGTTCCTGGCGTCCTTCGTCGAGGGCGCGGCCTCGCAGTGGAGTTCGGTGTTCACGGCCGACTATCTGGACGAAGGGGCGGCGCTCGGCGCGGCGACGTACACGTGCTTCACCGTGGCGATCCTCGTCGGGCGGCTGGTGGGCGACCGCTTCGTGGCGAGGTGGGGCCGCCGGATCTTCGTCCAGGTGTCGCTCCTGACGGTCGTACTGGGTGCGGGAGTTGGGCTGGTGCATCCCGGACTGCCGTACGCACTGGCCGGCTTCACGGTCGTAGGACTGGGCCTGGCGTGTGTGCTTCCGGCGGTGTTCGCGCTGGCCGGGCGGCAGCCCGAGGTGCCGCCCGGGGAAGCGGTGTCGGTGATCACGATCGGTCAGTGGCCGGGGTTTCTGCTGGCTGGACCGGTGGTCGGTCTCCTGGCGGGGGCGACGAGTCTGCGGTTGGCGCTGGCGTCGCTGGCCGTGGCGGGGCTGGGGGCGGCCGTACTGACGCGGAGGATCTCGATGGCGTGACCCAGGTCACGTCAGGGCCGTGCAGCAGATCCACGGGCTTTCCCGTCGAGGAGGGGTGACAGGAAGGGAGGAGCGTGTGGATCTGGCAGCCAAGTGGTCAACGGGCGCGGGGAGCAACGGAGTTGGGTCGATTGAGGGGGACTTCCATGGATTCGTCGCCGCCCGGTCGGCCGCGTTGTTCCGGGGCGCACTCGTCCTGACGGGCAGCCGCGACGCGGCGGAGGATCTGGTCCAGGAGACCCTGGAGCGGGCCTGCCGCAAGTGGCGGGCCATCAGTGCCAAGGACGCCCCGGACGCGTACGTACGGCGGATCATGGTCAACCTCGCCAACGACCGCTGGCGAAGATTCCGCCGTACGGCTCAGCACCCGGTGGACGGCGACCCGGCCGCGCCGGGCGACGAGTACGGACGGATCGACAGCCGGGACCAGTTGGTGCGTGCTCTTCAGCAACTGCCCATGCGGATGCGGACGGTGGTGGTGCTGCGGTACTTCCACGATCTGTCCGACGCCGAGATAGCGGCCGACCTGAAGATCTCGCAGAGCACCGTCCGTTCCCAACTGGCCCGTGGAATCGACCGGTTGAGAAGCCAGTTTCCCGCGCTCTCCACCCCTTCATCGCAGCAGCTCACGGAAGGAACCCGATGAGTTCGCACGACCCGTGGTCCTCCGGCTGCACACCTTTCGAAGAGGAACTGATCAACGCCATGAACGACTTCGCGCACTCCACCGACTCGCCGGCCTTCGACACGGCCGGCATGGTCCACCGCACCCGCCGCAGGCGCGCCACCCTCATCGCCGGTGTCGCCACCGCCCTGATCGTGGCGGGCGGCGGCACGGCCCTGGCGTCCATGACGGGCGGCACCTCGCCGACGACGGCGGAGAAGCCCATGACCACGGCCACCACCAAGGGCTCCGACTACAAGAAGGCCATCCTGCTGCTGTCCTACGGCAAGGGAGGCCCCGTCGCGATCGACTTCACGGGCACGGACCTGCGCACGACCAAGGGCCAGTTCCTCAAGGCCGGCCTCAAGCTCGGCACAGTGAGCAACGTGAACAGCCCGGGCTGCAAGCCGGGCTCGGTGGTCGAGGTGACTCCCCACGCCCCGACGATCGTGGAAACGGGCGACACCGTGAACGTGAAGCTCTGCGCGGGCTGATCGAGCCGACCGGGTAGGGCCCCAGTCCTGGGCGTGCGCGCGCGAGCCGCCCGGGACCGGCCGGCCTCACTTCAGGCCCTCACCGGCGAAGGCCGCAATGTCACCAAGGGCGTCTTCAGCCACGCCGCCCAGCGCGCAGTCGTCGACCAGCTCTTCAAGCCGCCGGACAACTTCGGCACTTACGGCTTTGTGGATTCTCCCCACGTGTCCCATACAGGTCACAGCCAGAGCTCTGATCTGCGGATCGGCGTCAGGAGACAGGCAGTCGAGGAGGACGGCCTCGACCCGCTCGCGTTCCGGATCGTCGAATGTCATCGCCAGCAGCGCTCTGGTGGACACCCCGATGTCCGGACTCCCGAGCTCGGACATCAAAGCTGCCCGCCACCTCTCCAGCTCCAGTTCTTCTCCAGCCATCACAGAACCTCAATCACTCCTGCCTTGATTCCACCGGCGCCCGCCCCAACTCCCGTATCCCCGGTATCGGCGAGGCCAACAGCCACAGTGCCGACATCGCTCCCCCGACCGCCGCGACGATCAGCGTCACTCTCAGGCCGGCCAGTGTGGCCAGTTCGCCGCCGATCAGCGCCCCCAGCGGACGTACCCCGTAGTTGACCGTGCTGTAGGCGCCCGCCACGCGGCTGCGGAGGCCGTCCGGGACCACCGATGTCTGGAGGGAGTTGAGGTTGACGTCGAAGAGCATGACGCCGAAGGCGGAGAGGAACTCGGCTGCGGCAAGGAACCCGGGACGGGCCCAGGTGGGGCCGGTCGCCGCCGCGATAAGGGCGTAGGGGGCCGGGAACAGGACGGCTCCGGCGACGATGCTGCGGCCGATGCCGATCCGGCGGGCGATCGCGGGGGACGCCACCGCGCCCAGCAGGCCGCCCGTCGCGCCCACTCCGAACGCCAACCCGATGGCGCCGGGCGACAGGTGGAGTACCCGGTCGGCGAACAGCACCAGCAGGCCCGTGCCCGCCAGGAACGTGAAGAAGTTGACGGTCGTGGCGCAGAGGAGGCCCGCGCGCATCACGGGCTCGTGGATCACGAACGTCAGGCCCTCACGCGCACGCCGTAGCAACGAAGGGCCGGCCGGCACCGTAGGAACTGGATCTGGAGCTGGCTCGTCGACTCGCGTGCGGCCGACCAGGATCGCCGACGCCACGAAGGACAGCGCGTCCGCGATCACCGCGACCGGTGCCGTCAGCGCCTGGACCAGGCCGCCGCCGATCGCGGGGCCGGCGATGAAGGACACCGATCTGCTCGCGCTGAGCTTGCTGTTGGCCTCGACGTACGACTCGGGCGGTACGAGGTGGGCGAAGAAGGACGAGTACGCCGTGTTGAAGACGACCGCCGCCGTCCCGGTCAACGCGGCCACCGTGTACAGCTGGCCGAGCGTCACCGTGTCGAGGGCGTAGGCGATCGGGAGCGACAGCAGGACGGCGGCCCTGATCAGGTCCGCGAGCAGCATGAGGCGGCGTTTGGCGGGGCGGTGGTCCACCCAGGCTCCTAGGAACAGGCCCAGGAGGTTCGGCGTCCAGACCAGCGCGGTCAGCAGCGCGACCTGGTTCGCGGAGGCGTGCAGCGCGCCAACGGCCATGAGCGGCAGGGCCAGTTCGGAGATCCGGTCGCCGAACTGGGAGACGGACTGGCCGCACCAGAAGCGTACGAAGCGCCGGTCCCGCCAGAGCGAGTCCTTCGCGGGCGGAAGAGACCCAGAAGGCCGACGGTGTCGATGGGGTCGGTGGAGTCGGTGGGGTCGAGTGGTCCAGCAGCCCTTCACTCCGGTATGTCCGTCGTCTCGCCGTCCTCGTTCCCCGGGCCCTCCGGCAGGGCGTACATCAGCAGGCGGACACCCCGGCCGTCCGCCGGTCTGCTGTCCGGTTCGCGGACGACGTACGGCGCTATCAGTTCCTCCAACGCGTCCTGCAACGTGGCCAGTTCGGCCGCCGTCACCACGATCCGCGTGTTGTTCGCCCTGGCGAGCCTGGTCCACTCCGGCTCCAGTTCGGGCGCCGTGTGCATGAGCCAGCGCAGGGGCAGTTCGGCGTTGCGGGCGAACATCTCGCCGGTCAGCACCCGCGCCGCCGACCGGCCCTCCTCGTCCGCCGGGTCCTCCGGCATCTCGAACCGGAAGCCCCGCGCCACCGCCGCCCAGCGCCGCTCCCGCCGGTCCGTCCCGCCCTCGGCGTCGCGGACCAGGCCGAAGCCGGCGAGATGCCGCAGGTGCCAGCTGGTGACGGACGGGGTGGCGCCGACGTGCGGTGAGAGCCCGGAGGCGGTGGCGGGGCCGTGGCGCTGGAGGCGTTCGAGGATCGCGAGGCGTACGGGGTGTGCCAGGGCGCGCATGGCCTTCGGGTCGGATATCTCTAGGTCGCCGAAACGGTTGCCGGAATCCATGGTCTGAGAGTGTTCTCTCAGAAAGCCTGAGAGTCAACTCTCAGATCTCCAAAGACAGTTGAGAGCGGAGTGCCTCAAGCGGGCTGCGGCGTCAGCCGCTTGTGGCCCTTCCTGTCGTAGTACTGGACCATCGCGAAACCGAAGAGCAGGCCGATCGCCGTACCGATGCCGATCATGGTCCACGCGCGCGTGAGGCCCGCGTCGCCGCGTGCGTCGAAGTAGAGGATCGCCCGTACGCCGTCGCTGAGTTGGCGCATGGGCTCGAAGTGGGAGAGGAAGCGGTAGAAGCCGGGGACGGCCTGGAGGGGGACGGTGGCGCCGGAGGACGGCAGGCCCAGGACGATGAACACGAACATGGAGACCAGCTGGCCGATCCCGCCGAACGCGGCGTTGATGGCCTGGACGCCGAGGCCGACGGCGAGGGCCGCGCAGTAGGAGTAGATCCACAGGAGCGGGATGTGGGTCGCGTCCATGCCGAGGATGCTGACGCTGGCGAGCATGATCAGGGAGACGCTGAGGAGGGTGATACCGGCCGTCATGACCATCTTCAGGAGCAGCGTCTGGGTGCGGTCGATGGGGACGGTCGGGCGGCGGGTGTGCCAGGGGCCGATCTCGTTGTCGGCGTAGCCGAGGCCGGTGTCGACGCCGTTGCTGATGACGTTGCCGCCCATGAAGCCGGCGAGGACCAGCAGCAGGGTGTAGTAGAAGGCGGTCAGGCCGATGCCGCTGTTGTCGCCGATGGGGTGGCCGACCTGGGTGGCGATCCGCACCGGGTCCGCGAGAAACAGCTTCTGCGTGGAGTCGGCCTTCGTGGCCGCCGCGCCGAGCTGCTTGCCGATGGTGAGCGAGGCCTGCTGAGCCGCCGTGGAGGAGATCTTGCTGGCGAGGGACGAGCCGAGGCTGCCCTTGCCGGGGTTGGTCAGCACGGTGATGGTCGGGCGGGCGGTGGCGTTCGTGGTGGTCAGCGCGGCGACGGAGTTCGTGAAGTCGGCGGGGATGACGAGGGCGCCGTAGACCTTGCCGGCGTCCAGTTCGTCCTGGGCCTGGGCTCTGGTGAGCTGGCGCCAACCTGCCGCGCGGCTACCGGAGTTGGTCACGATGGAGTGGGTGATCTGGGTGCCCAGGTTCTGCTGCCGGCCGGTGAGGGGTTTGCCGGTGTCGCTGTTGACGAGGGCGATGGGGAGGTCGTGCAGTTCGCGGTTGGGGTTGACGATGCCGCCCATGTAGAGGAGGGACAGCAGGAGTGCGAGCAGACCGGTGAGCACGGTGGGGATGAGCCACAGCTTGGGGCGGCCGAGGAGCGCGGTGGCGCGGAGGCCGGTGGGGGCGGGGGTGCCGGAGTCGTCGTCCATGGTGGGAAGTCTGCTGCCGGAGTCCGGTGATGGCCGTGGTGAAACGCGCCGGGTGCCCCTCTTATTATTGGCTATTGTCCTAGGGTTCCAGTCGTCGCAGGTCAGAGGAGAGGTGGTGCGCCGTGGCGCGCGCGGGGCTCACCGCCGACCGGGTCGTGGCGGCCGCCGCCGACCTCGCCGACGAGGTCGGTTTCGAGAACGTCAGCCTGTCCGCGCTGGCGCGCGGCTTCGGTGTGAAGGACGCGAGCCTGTACTCGCACGTCCGGAACCTCCAGGACCTGCGCACGCGGGTCGCGTTCCTCGCGGGTGGCGAGCTGATCGACCGCATCGCCCTCGCGGTCGCCGGCCGCGTGGGCCGGGAGGCGCTGGGCGCCTTCGCCGACGCGTACCGGGCCTACGCCCTGGAGCACCCCGGCCGGTACGCGGCCACCCAGATCCGCGTCGACCAGTCCCTGATCGCCGGCTCCCCCGCCCTGCGCCGCACCGCCGAGATCACCTACGGCATGCTGCGCGCCTACGGCCTGGAGGAACCCGATCTCACCGACGCCGTACGGCTGTTGCGCAGTACGTTCCACGGTTACTGCGCGCTGGAGGCCGGCGGGGGGTTCGGCGCGCCGCGTGATGTGCAGCGGTCGTGGGAGCGGGCGGTCGACGCGCTGCACGTGGCGCTCACGCACTGGCCCCGGGGCTGAAGTCGGCTGCCGGAGAAGCCGGTTCCGGTCCGCGCCCCACGTGTATCGCTGACCACTTAGACTGGAAGCTTCGCGAACGTCACGTGCCACCCCGGGGGGAGGGAGCGCGCCTTGTCTCAACAGCAGCTGGGACGTGGTCCCTTGAGAGTGCCGGGGCCGCCCGGTCCGGCGACTCCCGGAGGGAGCCCGCCGACCCGCTTCGTGGGCTGGCTCGGCCGGTTCGGGTGTGTGGCCGCCGGATACGCGGTGTTCCAGTTCCTGTTCGGCGTGCTGCCCGACTCGATCGACGGGGAACCGGCGAAGTATCTGATCTCCGGGCTGAGCGGGTTCGCCACGGCCGGGATGACCTGGCTGGCCGCCGCCCTGCTCCGCGCCCGGACGGCCGGACCCGCGGCGCTCACGGCACCCGCTCCCCTCGCGCCGAACGCTCCCGGCCCACTGCCGCAGGTGTTCACTTCGGCCTACGACACCCTCGCCGCCCAGATCGCCGTGGTCGACGACCCGGTGCGCGGCCGTCTCGTCGGCTGGCCGCACTCCCTCCAGGAGCTGGACGGCCCGGCCCGCCCGACCTCGCTGGCCACCGCGTACGGCCTGCACATCGTGCTGGACCTGGGCGTGCCGGACGGCCGGCTGCACACCGGCGATCTCATCGACACGCTGTGGCGGCTACGGCTACAGGGCGGCGGCTGGTCGGCCCGTTCGCAGGGGTCCGTGGCCCGCCCGGAGGTCACCGCGATGGTCCTGGGCGCCCTGGCCCGGGCGGGCGCCTCGCGGGAGCGGCTGGCGGACGAGGTGGCACGCTGCGAGGCCGGATTCACCCGTGAACTCGACGGTACGGGACGGGCGTTGACCCATGTCGTCACCACCGTGATGCGGGGGCTGCTGCGCGCGGCACCGGACGCGCCGACGGTTCCCGTGCTGCGCGGCGCCCTGGTCGACGGCGCGCTCTCCGACCCGCAGCGCCAGCACCGCCGCTGCTGGAGCCACCGTCTCTCCCCGCTGCCCTGGGTCGGGCATCCCGCTCAGCCCTCCGCCCTGCACACCGCGCAGGCCGTGGTCGCCCTGGACCGGGCGGCCCGGGTCCTGGGCGAGGGGCCCGTGGAGCGTTCGGCGCGCGAGGACGGAGTGCGCTGGCTGCTGGCCTGCCCGGCGACCGCGCACGACAGCTGCACCGATCTGGCTCACCTGCGGGAGGAGGTGCGCCGACCGCACCCGGACGACTCCTCGCACCACGAGGTGCTGAACGTCCGCCATTTCACCGCGAGTTGGATCGTGCGCGCGCTGCTGACCCCGGGCGCCCAGGAGATCGCGCGGCAGGACGGCGTCGAGGACGCCTGGCGGGATCGGCTGAACGGCGCGGTCGCCGCGGTGTGGGCGGCGCAGACCGACGGCATCTGGTCCTGGAGCCGGGACGGGGCCATGTTCACGACGACCGAGGAAATGCGCCAGCCGATCTGGATGACCTACCAAGGGCTTTCGGCGCTGCGCGCACATGCCGTATGGATGTACCAGCCGGACCCTCGAACGAGGCCGGTGTGAGCCGTAGTTGGAGAGTGAGCGCATGGGTGGTCGGCAGATCCTGGCGGCGCGGCGGCTGCTGACCGAGGCGTTGGACGGCGACCTGTCCAACCACGACACGGTGACCGCGGCCCGTACGGTCGTCGCCGAACTGGGCTCCCCCGACCGCCTGTTGGAGCTGATCGCCGAACTCGCCTCCGGTGAGGGCGATCCGGCGGCCTGCGCCGAGCTGTCGTACCGTCATGTCCTGGGCTTCGACAAGCTGTTGCTGATCGACGGCGGACCCCGCCATATGCTGCGCGCGCACATCTGGCATCCCGGCGCGACGGCGATCGGCACGGAGGACATCCACAACCACCGTTCCCCGCTTGCCTCTTACGTGGTCCGGGGCCGGCTCGCCATGGAGTTGTACGAGGCGGGAGGAGACGGCGGGATCACCGCGGACCGGTACGAGGAGTCACTGGCCGAGCGCGGCGCCGACTGGCGGCTGCGGCCGACGGGACCGGCACGGCTGCGGCTGACCCACACGGGGCAGTACGCGGCGGGCAGCGCCTACGCCCTCCCGGCACACACCCTGCACCGGGCCTGGTGCGACACGGACGTACCGACCGTGACGCTGTTCCTGGAGACGGGAGCCGCCCGGCGGCGCCACACCGATGTGTTCACGGCAGCGGGGCCGCATCCGGGGGCGGTGGCGAAGGTGCCGCTCGAAGTGCGGGATTATCTGGGCGCGTTGAGCGGTCTGGCGGAGTCGCTCAGAAGTTCGTGAGGGCCTGTCGTACGACGTCCAGGTTGTACGCGTCGATGTCGATGCCGGCACTGGTGAGCTCGGAGGGCGGGAGCCAGAGGTACGTCTGGTCGGGCTCGGGGAGGGTGATCTCCCGAGTGAGGGGCCTGACGAGGAAGTTGTCCTGCCAGTTCTTGGTCTCGCGGCCCCGGTACTCGCTGACGAAGGACGAGTCGCCGATCTTGCGGACGATCTCGCCGAGGAGCCCGGTCTCTTCCTTCAGCTCCCGCAGCGCGCCGTCCTCGGACCGCTCGTCCGGCTCCAGCTTCCCGCACGGAACGCCCCACACGCGCGGGAGGAACCTCTCGGTCACACTGCGGCGCACCAGAAGCACGCGTCCGTCGTCGTCCATCACGACGGCGGCCGCCAGTCGCTTCTCGCCGGGGTCCATGGCCATGGTTCCTCGGTCCCTCGCCGGTGCTGAGTCCAAAGGGTCTGATACCTGATACCCAGGAAAGCATCCAACGTACCAAGGATCGGCGTCCTTCGGCTGTGCCACCGGTCTCACTGGTGGCGGTCCGTGACCGGGCGGACGGTCACGACAGGTCACCCACGGCGTCGGCGTAGTACGCCGATCCCTTGAGGTGCAGGGCGAGTTCACGGAAACTCCAGCCCTCACCCGGCGACTCGTCGAGCTGCTCATCGGTGAGCGTGCCCAGACGGGCCGCCCAGATCCGGGCCAGGCGAGTCAGTCGGCTGCGGGCCTCGTCCAGGTCCTCCTGGGTGAACGGTGCGAGATCCGCCTCGGTCGTGGTCGCGGAGGCGTGCCAGTGGTCGGGCAGCGGCACCTCACCGACCAACCGGTCCTCCAACTCGGCCAGATGATCGACGAGATGATCGGCGACGCGGCGGATCGCCTTGTGCGGGGTGTACACGCGGTCGTCGGCCTGGACTGGCTTTCCGTCCCAGGCGGGCCAGGTGGCCGCGAGGTCGAGGACGTGGTCGACCATGCCGGTGACGGTTTCGGCGGGCGTTTGCTGGGCGGTTTCGGTCATGCGGCCACGCTACGGGCGGCTCGCTCGGCGCGGGCCGAATTTTCGCGCCCGGAAGCAGGCCTCCCTCGTCCCGGCCGGCCCGCCGAAATATTGCGCCCGGCGCGACGGCAACCTCCCCCGCACGGGCGGCGACTTGGGAACATGACCAACGCAAGACGCACCACCACCACTACTACGCACCGTCGCCGTACCCGCCGCCGTATCGCCCGCAAGCCGCTCGCGGGCTCGCTCGCCGTCGCGGCCCTGCTGGGCGGCGCGTGGTACGCGACCGCGGCGACGAGCGGCTCCGGGAGCGGCGGCTCGACCGCGGCCGGGACGTCCACGTCCACCTCCGCGTCCACCAGCACCTCCACGGAGGCCGCCGCGAACGGCACTCCGTCGGCGACGACGGCCACCTCCCCGGCGGCCTCCGCGAAGACCACCCCGAAGGCCGCCGCGAAGACCTCGACGGCCGCCAAGGCCGCGACCGGCACGCTCTCCCCGATCAGCACCACGGTGGCGCTCGCCGCCAAGTTCCCCTATCTGACGGCCGGTTACAACAACACCCGCGAGTGGACCCGTACGGCCACTGCCGTGGCCCCCAATGGAACCCTGCGCGTGGCCTGGCCCGCCGCCGACGGTGTCCACGTGACCCCGCTGAACGCCGCCGGGCTGCGCTCGGGCGCCGACACGGTCGTCAAGGGCGCCAAGGAGGTCGGCGGGCTGGTCGCGCACAACGACGGGTTCGCGCTGCTCACGCGGGTGGCCGACACCAACAAGTGGAAGGAGACGGCCGCCGCGATCGTCCGCTACACCAACGGCAAGCAGACCTTCCGCACCAAGCTCACCGGCACCGCCTCGAACGACACCTCTCCGGGTCTCGACGGCCAACTCACCTGGAACGGCACCAAGTACGGCGCGTACTTCGTCGTGCACGGCGCGGGCGGCTTCGCGGACGGCCACTTCGGCGACAAGTTGGCCTACATCAGCGCCAAGGGCGCCAAGCTGAGCGGTGGTTGGAGCTGGGGCTGTAGCCACAACGAGGGCATCGCCCTGCACGCGGAGACGTCCGGCGCCTTCACCTCTCTCTGCTTCGACGACTGGCGCTCGGGCCTGTTCGTCTCCACCGGGATCGGCGCCCCGGACGTCGCGCCGGTCGTGCAGCGCGAGCAGTGCTGGGCAGGGTACTGCGGTGGTACCTTCCCCGGCCGCACCGGTGACCTGGTCAAGTCGGCGACCGGCCGGTACGCCACCGCCTTCGCCTCCCGCGGCGCCGCCTCGGCCAAGAAGAACTCCGCCGACTCCAGCGGACGCGGCTGGACGGTGACCCCGAAGACGAGCACCCACCAGGTCGCCGTCGCCTTCATGGCCAACCGCAACTCCGGTCCGGGCAAGGCGATTTACCTCACGAGTGCGGCAGGCACCGAGAACGTCAACGTGCACATCGCCCCGTACGGCAAGGACCGCCTCCTGGTCTCCTGGGAGTCCCTGAAGGGAGCCAAGTGCGCCGCCGGCACCTGCACCGGCACCTTCACGGGCACACACCTGCGGCTCATCGACTGGAACGGCAAGGTCCAGGGTGCGGACAAGGTGGTGACCGCCCGGATCAGCGGCGACATAGCGGTCCTGAAGAACGGCACGCTGACCTGGGCCTACGCCCCGGTCACCCCAACCTACGCGACCGCGCTCAACGGGGCTTCACCGACCACGACGAGTCTGCGGATCGCTCGGCTGACTCCCTGAACCGGAAGCCCATCCGCTTGCCGCCGGACCACTGCACGGTGACGCCGTGATCCCCGTCGACCTCCACGGACACGAGTTCCGCGAGGGGGCGGGGGTCCGGCTCCGCCGTGAGCCGGGCCAGGGCGACGAACAGGGTGGGCCCGTCACCGACGACACCTTCGCCGTCCAACAGGCCGTACAGGGAGGCGAGTTCGGCGTCCAGCCCTTCCCCCGCCGACCACCCCGTGACCCGAACTCGGGCGGTGCCAGGACCTCGATGTCCGTGCCCAGCCGCAGGAACTCGCCGTGCGCGTGCTCGACGGACTCGATCGGTACCGACATCAGGGTCCAACCGTCCTGCTCCGCCTGTCCGTTGACGGGGACCGCACGGGCGAGCGTCGCCCCCGGCGCCAGCCGGACCACCGCCTCGCTCCGGTACAGACGGTCGTGGAAGTCCCGTTGGTGAGCCGTCCAGTACGCGGCCAGGTCGAAGCCATCCGGGCGCGTGAACTCCTCGTCGGAGGCGGAGGCGGTGAGTTCGAGGATCTGGTCGACGCGGAACGTGCGCGGTCCGGGACCGGCGACGACATACCAGCGGCCCGCCTTCAGCACGAGCCCGTACGGCTCCAGCCTGCGCTCCACGTCGGTCGGCTCGCGCCAGCGGCGGTATACGGCATACAGAACACGGTTGTTCCATACGGCGTCGGCGACTGTATGCAAGAACGGTGTCTCGTCGGCGTCCGCGTACCAGCCCGGCGCGTCCAGATGGAACCGGCCGCTGATCCGGTCGGCGTGCTCGCGCAGTTCGGCCGGCAGAGCCGCCCGCACCTTCAGCTGGGCGGCGGCCAGGACCGGGCCGAGGCCCAGGTCGGCGGCCGGTCCCGGCGCGCCCGCGAGGAACAGGGCCTCGGCCTCGTCCGTGGTCAGACCGGTGAGGCGGGTGCGGTAGCCGTCGAGGAGGCGGTAGCCGCCGGCGTGGCCCGCGTCGCCGTACAGCGGGACGCCCGCCGCGCTCAGCGCCTCGACGTCCCGGTAGACCGTGCGGACCGAGACCTCCAGGGCCTCGGCGAGCTGGGCGGCGGTCATCCGGCCGCGGGTCTGGAGCAGCAGGAGGATCGAGACGAGTCGGCTGGACTTCACTGACACAGGATGTCAGTGAAGCGGGCCTAGCGTCCTGCCATGCCCTTCACGGAGAAACTGCTGACCGTGCCACCGCCGATCGAAGTGGCCGGGCGGCACATCAAGCGCTACCACGTCACCGCCGACCCCGCGGGGATCGCCCCCGAGGTGGAGAGGGCGGCGTACGCGATCCTCCCGGAGCTGCTGCCCGGGCCGGGCCCGCGGCTCCCCGGCGGCGGAGCCGGCGATGACACCACTCCACCGGCCACGTTCGTCGTGCTGCACCGGGGCGGTGACGACGGCGCCTATCTGAACGCGTACAGCTGGGTGTGGGACAACGTCCTGCACTTCCGGGGCGCGTCGGCGGGCCAGCCGGTGCTGGGGTGCCCGGACCTCGACCCGACCCACTTCATCACTCCCGACCTGCCGTGGATCGGCTGTGTCTGGGAGCTGCCGCCGATCCTGCACGAACGGGACGCCTGGGTGCGGCACTTGCTCACGCCCGAAGTCCCGGATCTCGACGCGTACTTGGCCGACTCCCTGGCCGCCGGAACCACTGGAGACCGCTCATGAGCAGCCCGCACGACTTCGACTTCTTCCACGGCGAGTGGGAGGTCGCGAACCGCCGGCTCACCGACTTCCTCCAACCCGGCAGCGGATGGGAGGAGTTCGAGGGCACGAGCCATTGCTGGCCGCTCTTCGACGGCGCCGCGAACGTCGACGAGATCGACATGCCGTACCTGGGGTCGAAGGGCCTGACCCTGCGGCTCTTCGACCGGGAGAGCGAACAGTGGTCGCTGAACTGGTCGTCGAGCGGCACCGGGAAGCTGTTCCCGCCGGTGACCGGGCGGTTCGAGGACGGCCGGGGCGAGTTCCACGGCGACGACGCGCACGAGGGGAAGGACGTGCGGGTGCGGTTCGTGTGGTCGGGGATCTCCGCGAGCGGCGCGCGGTGGGAGCAGGCGTTCTCGGTGGACGGCGGGGCGAGTTGGGTGACCAACTGGACGATGGACTTCACCCGGCCGAAGGCTTCCTGAAGGCCAGGATCGTGAACTCGGGGTCCGCGCGCGGCCGTTCCTGGTCCGGGAGCGACTCCATCCCGGCGGCGAACCGTTCGGTGAGCGGTTCGCCGGGCGGCAGCATGGTGAACCAGCCGCGTCGCAGGTCCGCGGTGGTGCTGCGGGGGCTACGCCCCTGACCGTGGCCCCGGAAGCGGGCCGTACCGGCAGGGCGGAGGCCGAACTCGGCGGCGTGCGCGCGGACTTGGTCGGCGCGGTCCTGGGCGGGGCGGCGCGGACGGGGTGCGAGGACGGCGTCGATGTCGCTGCCGACGTCGTGGGCGGCTGCCTTGTCGACCGTCGTGATGTACACACCGCCGGGTCGCAGGACCCGCGCGCACTCCGCGATGATCGCCCTGGCGTCCTCCGGGCCGTCCACCAGGTGCAGCAGCCATATGGTCGTGATCGTGTCGAACGCCCCGTCCGGGAAGGGGAGTTGGCGGCTGTCCGCGAGGAGGATCGCGGACGGGAGCCGGGCGGCCGCCGTGCGGGCCATCGCGGGTGCCGCGTCGAGGCCCGTCACCCGTAGGCCGGGGCGGGCCGCGGCCAGGCGGCGGGTGACGATGCCGGTGCCGCAGGCCACGTCGAGGAGACTTCGGGCGTGCTGCGGGACGAAGCCCAGTACGGCTTCGGCGGCCGCTGCGGCGCGGGGCTCACCGCCACGCGTCGCGTCGTACGCGTCGGCTTCCTTGTCGTAGTCGAGCACGCGCTTCCGTCCCCTTCTCTCCCCGCCCCTCCTGGCCGCCGCCGGTCAGCTCGCGCCGTGTCCCGGGGCCAAGTCCTCGACCCTGCGCGCGAGTTGGAAGTCCAGCTCGGTGATCGCGCCGCCGACGCTGTGGGTGTTCACGGTGAGGGTGACGGTGTTGTAGCCGAGGGTCAGGTCGGAGTGGTGGTCGAGTTCCTCCTGGACCTGGGCGATGTGGACGACCATCGCGGTGGCCGCGAAATGGGAGGCGAGGCGGTACGCGCGGGTGAGGCGGTCGGTGTCCACCGACCAGCCCGGGAGTTCCGCGAGACCGTCCTCGATCTCCTTCTGCGACAGCGGTGCGACGGGCATGGCCTCGCTCCTTCCTCGGGGTCGGGTTCCTCTTCAGCGTGCCACAGGGGGGTGGCTGCGCACCTGGTCAGAAGGGTGCCCGGCGGTCAGCCCCGTACGCACTCGGCCGCGAGATCGTCGGCGAGGGCGGCGATCGCGGCGCGGCCCTCGACCTGCTGGACCCAGTTGTGGGGCAGGCCGTGGTCGCCGTACCGGGCGCCGAGGAGGTTGCCGCAGATGGAGCCGGTGGAGTCGCTGTCGCCGGAGTGGTTGACGGCGAGGAGCAGCGCGGCCTTCACGTCGCTCGCCGCCAGCGCGCTGTAGACGCCGATCGCGAGGGCCTCCTCCGCGACCCAGCCCGCGCCGAGGGACTCGACCTTCTCGGCGGTGGGCGAGCCCTCGGCGGCCAGGTCCAGGGCTTGGCGGAGGGCGGCCGAGGTCTCCTCGTGGGCGGGGTGGCGCTCCAGCAGTCGTAGCGCCAGCAGGACCGATCCCTCCAGGGACTCCCCGCTGACCAGGTGCGCGACGATCGCGGCGAGGGCGCCCGCCGCGTAGTAGCCGGTGGGGTGGCCGTGGGTGATCTGGGCGCCGCGGGCCGCCATCGCGAAGGCCCCATCGGCGGTGTTGGCCAGGCCGAAGGGGGCCGAGCGCATCACCGTGCCGCACCCCTTGGAGTCGGGGTTGACGGGTCCCGGTGTGCCGTCGAGGGGGATCCACGGGTCGGGCGCGTACATCTGGGCGACCCCGGACAGGCAGGCGTTGCCGGGGGCGCGGCGGGCGTACAGCCAGGGCTCGCTGATCAGACCGGACGTGGCGCTGTCGTCCGGTGCGGGCTTCGACTGGGTCTCCAGCCAGCGTTCGTACGCCTGACGGAGCAGCATGGACCAGGCGCCGCCGATCCCCTTCGCCCGTTCCCGCGCGTGGGACGTGATGATCGCCTCGACGGTGAACAGGGTCATCTGGGTGTCGTCGCTGATCAGGCCCAGGGCGCCGTGTGCGCCGGGCACGTACCCGGCCACGCCGCGCTGTCCGTGGCTCGCGCGGATGCGGTCCAGCGAGGTGAACTCGATCGGATAGCCGAGGGCGTCGCCGACCGCGCCCCCGAGGAGGCAGCCGCGGACTCTGGCCCGGTACATCGCCGCGGCCTCCCTCACGGAGTTCCCTGCGGCCTGCTCGGACGGGATCCTCGACTCGTTCACGTGCGCGCTCCTTCGACTACGGTCATGCGTATGACCATTGTCCCGACCGGCACCGACACCGCTGCCGCCGCCCCGGCCGGCAAGGGCGTCGGCCCGCTGCTGCGTGCCTGGCGGGAGCGGCGGCGGGTCAGTCAGCTGGAGCTGGCGCTGCGGGCCGACTCCTCCGCGCGGCACATCAGCTTCGTCGAGACGGGGCGGTCCCGGCCGAGCGAGGAGATGGTGCTGCGCCTCGCCGAGCACTTGGACGTGCCCGTACGCGAACGCAACTCCCTTCTCCTGGCGGCCGGTTACGCACCCCACTATCCGGAAACCCCGCTGGACGACCCGGCGTTGGACGCGTTGCGCGAGGGTCTGGAGCGGCTGATCCAGGGCTACGAGCCGTTTCCGGCGCTGGTGGTCGACGCCACCTACACCGTCGTCGCGGCGAACCGGGGCATCACCATGCTCCTGGACGGCGTACCGGAGTCCCTCCTCCAACCCCCGCTCAACGCCATGCGGTTGACGCTCCACCCCGAGGGCATGGCACCGCGCATCCGCAATCTGGGCGAATGGCGCGGGCATCTCCTCGCGCAGATGGAGCGGCAGATCGCGCTGCACCGCTCCGAGCCGTTGCGGGCGCTGTACGAGGAGGTCGCCGCGTACCCGGCGCCCGGGACGGCCTACTCCGGAGACGACGGGGACGAACCCTCCCCGTCCGTCCCGTACTTCGCGCTGCCTATGCGGATCGAGCACGACGGCCGGGTGCTGTCCTTCGTCTCCTCGATCTCCACGTTCAACACACCCATGGATGTCACGGTGTCCGAGCTGGCGATCGAGACGTTCCTCCCGGCCGACCCGGCGACGGCCAAGTACCTGCACGCGCTGGGGGACTGACGAATGATCACCTCCGAACCGCTGAGACAATGGCCGGAACATGGCACACTGCCCCCAGACTTCGGCGCGTATGGGGAGGCGTGGCGTGAGTGAACGACGGCCCGCGCCCACGGTGGGCCAAGTGGTGCTGGGCAGAAGGCTCCAGGAGTTGCGTGAGGCGGCCGGCATCAAGCGCGAGGAGGCCGCGCAGGTCCTGCGGGTGGCCCCGGCGACCGTACGGCGGATGGAGATGGCCGAGGTCGCGCTGAAAGTGCCGTACGTCCAGGTGCTGTTGACGACGTACGGGGTGTCCGAGGAGGAGACGGACGCGTTCGTCGCGCTCACCGAGGAGGCGAACCAGCCGGGTTGGTGGCAGCGGTTCCACGATGTGCTGCCGGAGTGGTTCAGCCTGTACGTGAGCCTGGAGAGCGCCGCCGGGCTGATCCGCTCCTACGAACCGCACTTCGTACCGGGCCTGTTGCAGACCGAGGACTACGCGCGCGCCGTGATGGAGGCCGGGACGATCGGGCAGACCGGTCCGGAGACCATCGAGCGGCATGTGTCGCTGCGGATGGCGCGGCAGGGGCTGCTGGAGCGGGACAATCCGCCGCACCTGTGGGTGATCATGGACGAGACCGTGCTGCGCCGGCCGGTGAGCATTCGCGGCGAGGTCATGCGCGAACAGCTCGACAAACTCCTGGAGTTCGGCGAGCGCGACCGGGTCACGCTCCAGGTCGCCGAGTTCGAGAGCGGCCCGCACCCGGGGACGTACGCCCCCTTCTCGCTGTTCCGTTTCACCGAACCGGAGCTGCCCGACATGGTGTTCACCGAGTACCTGACGGGCGCCCTGTACCTGGACTCCCGTACGGAGGTCTCCGCGCATCTGGAGGTCCTCGACCACATGACGGCGCACGCCGCGTCCGCACAGCGCACGAAGAAGATCCTGCGGGACTACCGCGAGACCTTCTGAGCACGGTCCGGCACACAGCACGGTTCCCGGCACACCGACCGAACTTCCGAGGAGACGACACCGCATGACCGGATCCGAAGCCGCGCCCACCCGTATCGACACCAGCCGGCCGCATCCGGCGCGGGTGTACGACTGGTGGCTCGGCGGCAAGGACAACTACCCGGTGGACGAGGAGCTGGCGCGCAGGATCCTCGCCGTCGACGCCACCGCGGTGCGCGGCGCGCGCGCCAACCGCCGGTTCATGCACCGGGCGACCCGGACCACCGCCGAGGCCGGGATACGCCAGTTCCTGGACATCGGCACGGGCATCCCCACCGAGCCCAACCTCCACCAGGTGGCGCAGAGTGTCGCCCCGGACGCCAAGGTGGTGTACGCGGACAACGACCCGATCGTGCTGCGGCACGCGGAGGCGCTGCTGCACGGCTCGGCCGAGGGCAGCACCGAGTACGTGCACGCCGACGTCCGCGACCCGGACACCATCCTGCGGCTGGCCGGCGAGACCCTCGACTTCGCGCAGCCGGTCGCGCTGTCGCTGGTCGCGCTCACCCACTACCTGGGCGACGACCCCGCGGGCGACGACGTGTACGGCCTGATCAAGCGGTACATCGACGTGCTCGCCCCGGGCAGCTATCTGGTGATGTCGCAGGTCACCCCCGACCTCAACCCGGAGGCCATCGCGAAGGCGGCCGACCACTTCCGGCACAGCGGCACGCCGTTCTATCCGCGCACCCTGGCCGAGTTCTCGCGGTTCTTCGACGGTCTGGAGCTGCTCGGCCCCGGTGTAATCTCGGTCTACGGCTGGCGGCCGGACCCGGAGGACGTGGCGGCCCAGGCGGAGGGCATCGTGCCCCTGTACGGCGGCGTCGCCCGCAAGGCCTGACCCGTACGGCTGCGGTGAACGGGTGCGCTCCCCTGCCCCGCCCTAGGTTCGACACACGGGCGAGCAAGGGAGCGCAGGTGACGGACACACGGACACCGCCCACCGAGCCGGGAACGGCACCGCCGCGGGCCGGGCGGACCACGCAGCGAAGGAGGGCCTGATGCCCTCGGACGCTGTGCTGTACCAGGCGGCCGCGCTCTGCCTGACCTACCCCGACGACGACTTCCGTGCCCGGCTCCCCCTGCTGCGCGAAGCCGCCCCGCAGCTACGGGAGTTCGTCGACCACGCGGCCCTCACCCCGGCGCGGGACCTGGCCGCGCACTACGTCCAGGTCTTCGACGCCGAGAACCGGCACAGCCTGTACCTGAGCCGGTGGCACGACGGCGACACCCTGAGGCGCGGTATGTCCCTGGTCCGCTTCAAGGACCTGTACCGCGCCCACGGGTTGGAGTTCACCGGGGAGGAGCTGCCCGACTTCCTGCCCGCGGTCCTGGAGTTCACGTCCCGCACCGGCAATCTCGACCTGCTCGCCGAGCACCGCGCGGCCCTGGACCAGCTCCGCTCCCGTCTGACCGACTTCGGCACGCCGTACGCCTCCGTCCTGGACGCCGTCCGCGCCACCCTGCCGGCCGGGACTTAGGCGGCGCCGCCCTTCATGTCACGTTCGTCGTCGACGATCTCCGCGTCGACGACGCCTTCCTCCTCCTCGTGCTGCCGCGCGGAGTCGGGTTCCTCGGTGCTCTCCGCCTGCTCCGTGGGTGCCTGCTGCGCGGCCTGGGCGTACATCGCCTGCCCCATCCGCTGGCTGACGGTGGCGAGTTTCTCGACGCCTGTGCGCAACTCGGCCGTATCGGCGTCGTGTTCCAGCAGGGACTTCACCTCGGCGGCCGTCGCCTCGACCTCGGACCTGATGTCGGCCGGAACGCGTTCCTCGTTCTCGTGGATGAACTTCTCGGTCTGGTAGACGAGTTGCTCGGCCTGGTTGCGGGTCTCGGCGGCCTCGCGGCGCTTGCGGTCGTCGTCCGCGTACTGCTCGGCCTCCCGCATCATGCGGTCGATGTCCTCCTTGCCGAGGGCCGAGCCGCCGGTGACGGTCATCTTCTGTTCGCGGGCGGTCGCCAGGTCCTTCGCGGAGACGTGCATGATGCCGTTGGCGTCGATGTCGAAGGCGACCTCGATCTGCGGGACCCCGCGCGGTGCGGGCGGCAGGCCGGTGAGGTCGAAGACGCCCAGCTTCTTGTTGTACGCGGCGATCTCACGTTCGCCCTGGTAGACCTGGATGCCGACCGAGGGCTGGTTGTCGGTGGCGGTGGTGAAGATCTCCGAACGCCGGGTCGGGATGGTCGTATTGCGTTCGATGAGCTTCGTCATGATGCCGCCCTTGGTCTCGATGCCCAGGGACAGCGGGGTGACGTCGAGGAGCAGGACGTCCTTCACGTCGCCGCGGATGACCCCGGCCTGGAGGGCGGCGCCGACCGCCACGACCTCGTCGGGGTTGACGCCCTTGTGCGGGTCCTTGCCGGTGAGTTCCTTGACGAGGTCGGTGACGGCGGGCATCCGGGTCGAGCCGCCGACGAGGATCACGTGGTCGACCGCGGAGAGCTTGATGCCCGCGTCCTTGACCGCCTGGTGGAAGGGGGTCTTGCAGCGGTCGAGGAGATCGGCGGTGAGTTCCTGGAACTGGGCGCGGGTCAGCTTCTCGTCGAGGTGCAGCGGGCCGTCCGCGGAGGCGGTGATGTAGGGCAGGTTGATCGTCGTCTCGGTGGACGACGACAGTTCGATCTTCGCCTTCTCGGCGCCCTCGCGCAGGCGTTGCAGCGCCATCTTGTCCTTGCCGAGGTCGATGCCCTGCTGCCCCTGGAACTTCTTGACCAGGTACTCCATGACCCGCTGGTCCCAGTCGTCGCCGCCGAGGTGGGTGTCGCCGTTGGTGGCCTTGACCTCGATGACGCCGTCGCCGATCTCCAGGAGGGAGACGTCGAAGGTGCCGCCGCCGAGGTCGAAGACGAGGACGGTCTGTTCCTCGCCGCGGTCGAGGCCGTAGGCGAGGGCGGCGGCGGTCGGTTCGTTGATGATCCGCAGGACCTTGAGGCCCGCGATCTCGCCGGCCTCCTTGGTGGCCTGGCGCTGGGAGTCGTCGAAGTAGGCGGGGACGGTGATCACGGCGTCGGTGACGTCCTCGCCGAGATAGGCCTCCGCGTCCCGTTTCAGTTTCTGGAGCACGCGCGCGGACAACTCCTGGGCGCGGTACCGCGTTCCGTCGATGGCGCCCGTGTCGGGGAACCGCCAACTCGTGTTGCCCATATGCCGTTTCACCGAGCGCGCGGTGCGCTCGATGTTCGTCACCGCCTGCCGTTTGGCGACCTCGCCGACGAGCACCTCGCCGTTCTTGGCGAAGGCCACGACCGAGGGTGTGGTCCTCGCCCCCTCGGCGTTGGCCACCACTGTGGCCTCGCCGCCCTCCAGCACCGCGACCACCGAGTTCGTGGTCCCCAGATCGATCCCGACCGCACGTCCCATCGCCGTCCCCTTCCGCCAGGCGCTGCCCGATCTCCAGCTGAGAACTTGAGTGCGGGAATGTCAATGCCGCACCCGTTTTTCCGGGCGCGGCATCGAGGCGGGGGGAAAGCGGGGGTCAGGCGGATTCCACCGTCAGCGTGATCGTCGTACCCGTGAGGGCCTGGCTGACCGGGCAGTTCTTCTTGGCGTCCTCGGCGGCGGCGGCGAAGCCGGCCGCGTCCAGGCCGGGGACCTCGCCGCGGACGGTGAGGTGGATGCCGGTGATGCCCTCGCCGGGCTGGAAGGTGACGTCGGCCTTGGTCTCCAGGCGGGTGGGCGGGGTGCCCGCGCCGGTCAGGCCGTGGGAGAGCGCCATGGAGAAGCAGCTGGAGTGGGCGGCGGCGATCAGTTCCTCGGGGCTGGTCCTGCCGTTGGCGTCCTCGGCGCGCGAGGCCCACGTCACCGGCTGCACACCGATGCCTGACGAGTCGAAGGTGACCTCGCCGCTGCCCTTGATGAGTTCGCCTTCCCAGACGGTGTGTGCGGTGCGCGTGGTTGCCACGATGATTCCTTTCGAAGCGGATGTCGTTCGGGGCCATCCGATCACATTCCGCTTCAGCGCACGCGGAAGACCGGCCCACGGGCGGTGAACGGCAGGCGAGCGTTCTGCGGTATCAGATAGGCGTGTTCGCGCCGCACCCGCAGGGTGTCGCACCAGCCGTCCGTGATGACGAGGATCGGCGCGCCCGGCGGGAAGTCGTCCGCGCGGTGCAGCAGATCGATCCCGGGCTGGAGGACCGTACCGCCGCGTCCGTGCACCCGGACCCGGCCCGCGATGTCGGTGACCGCCACATAGCCCGCGTCGTGCGGGGCCGCGTCGCAGAACACGACCCGGGCGGCCGGTACGTCACGGGCCTCGGCGTACGACGCGATCGCGCCCAGCGCCTTGCCGAGGAGGCCGCGGTCCATGGAGCCGGAGGTGTCGAGGACGACGCCGAAGGTGCAGCGGGCGATCTCCTCGGGCGGGAAATAGTGGCCCGCGCGCGGGATGTCGGGGGCTTCCCGCCCGCGCGGTCGCCTGCCCACGGCGGCGCACTGGACGAGGTGACCGCCGGTGCGGAAGATCGCGATGCGGTCGCCGAGCCGTACGGCCTCGTCGATGTCGTGCGTGACGAAGACGATGGTCTTGTTCAACTCCTTCTGGAGCCGCAGCAGTT